>JBMTJR010000359.1:0-2004 GCA_049438565.1 Kiritimatiellia bacterium | reverse complement strand
CGCTCAAAAGCTGGCGGATGAAACGATGCCGGATTGCGCATGTGAAACCTTTTCACATCCTCAGCAACAAAACCCTGGAGGCGCTGGCTTCCCGCAAACCTGTGACAGAAAATGAACTGATGGCGGTTCCCGGTATCGGACCGGGTAAAATGGAAAAATACGGTGCAGACTTGTTGCGGATGATAAAATCGGCAAGCTACTGACATGAAAACCTCTCTGAAATTCTTACGCGTCTTCTTCAAGTCCATGGGGTATTTGGCGCCCATCTGGGTGTTTCTGATCTGTGTGATCTTCGGCTTGGGCTTTGTGATCGCCCGGCTGGAGAATCTTCAGCCTGGGGACGGGATGTATTTCGCCTGGGTGACGGCTTTCACGGTGGGATATGGTGATGTGGTGCCGGGCAGTGCGCTGTCCCGGATCTGTGCATTGGCAATTGCGCTCACCGGGATGATTTTCACCGGAATCTGGGTGGCGGTGGCCGTGAACGCGGTCAAACTCTCTCTGGGAGGTCCGCTGCATGGGGATGACGCGGCGGACCCGGATTCCACGTCCACAGAGTAAACTAAATCCGGAAGGCCGGATGATACTCGACCTGGCCGGAGGGAGCGGGGCTGTTGAAGCTTCGGGCCAGAAAAAAGGGGGCCAAAGCCCCGGGCAAAATAAGATTTTCCATGGTTTTGAATCCGAAGCGCTCGTAGAAGCCGGGTTCTCCCAGCACCACACATCCGGCGGCCCGGCGGGCGGTGATCTCCGCCAGACCGGCCTGAATCAGCTCCCGTCCAATTCCGCGCCGCTGTAGGCGGGGATTGACCGCCATAGGCCCCAGCCCCACCCAGTCGGAAATTCCTCCGGGGCTCCCGTCCTGAATCGTCACCGGTGAGAACGCGATGTATCCGACACATTCCGCCTGATCATCAACCGCAAGCAGGGAAAGCAGCAGCGCGTCGGACTCACGGAGTTTCCGCACGATCGCGGCTTCATTCTGACGGCTGTGCGCATCAAAGGCAAAGGCGAGATCCAACAGGTCGTCAATGGCGGAGACGTCATCCGAGGTTTCGGTTCTTATGGTGATCATCAGTTTACAATGGTTTCAGAGTCTGTTTTCGCCCAATAAATCAGTTCAGGGATGGGATTTCACTTGTAATTGAAAAGTATATTTCTAGTTTCAACTTCTCTTCACTCCTCTAAGGGCCTTATGAAATCAAACCTCTTTTTGCTTTTTTCCGTCAGTATGCTGTCTCTGAGCTCTGGCTGCCGCAAACCGAATGAATTCCAGCCGCCGCCCCCTCCGGAAGTGACCGTGCAGGTGCCGGAGCTGAAAGATGTGACGCTGTATGAAACCTTTCCCGGCAGAGTGGAGGCCCGCGAGACGGTAACGCTGGTTGCGCGGGTGAACGGATTTCTGGAAAAGGTGCACTTTGAAGACGGCGCAACTGTCAAAGCGGGGGACCCGTTGTTCACGATTGAGCAGGAGGGATACATCGCGGCGGTGAACGCAGCGAAAGCGACTCTGGCCCAGGCCGAGGCGGGACGGAGTCTGGCGCAGGCCTCGCTCAGCCGCAAAGAGAAAGCCTATGAAAGTCAGGCGGTCTCCGAGCTGGATGTGTTGACCGCACAGGCGGATCTGCAGGCAGCGGAGGCGGCGGTGCAGGCGGCAGCCGCCGCGTTGGAGTCTGCGGAGCTGAATCTTTCCTACACCGAAATTTCCGCCCCGATGAGCGGGGTGATTTCCCGGAAATTTGTCAGTGAAGGAAATTTGGTGGGTCCGGGAGCGGTCGCGGAGTTGGCGCTGCTGCTGGCGGTGGATCAGGTGAATGTTTATTTCAGTGCGGACGAACGTCGGCTGCTTCCCCGTCTTCGGGACCGCATGGATATGCCGGAGCGGGTGGATCAAATCCTTTCCGCCGTGAAGCTGGAACTGGCCGACGGCAATGAATACGGACTTGAGGGGCGGGTGGATTATGTGGGCAACAACCTGGATGTACTGACCGGGACCCTGCCGGT
>JBMTJR010000358.1:0-2013 GCA_049438565.1 Kiritimatiellia bacterium | reverse complement strand
GACGAGTTTTCTTTGTTTGAAGACTGGCAGGAAAAGTACGCGCACATCATTGAACTGGGCCGGGAGCTTCCTCCCATGCCGCTGGAGTTCAAGGATGAGGCGCACAAAGTGAAAGGCTGTCAGTCCCAGGTCTGGCTGCATGCCCAGGAGCGGGACGGCAAACTGCATTTGCAGGCGGAAAGTGACGCACTGATTGTGCAGGGGTTGATCGCCATGCTGCTGCGGATTTATCAGGACCGCCGCCCCGAAGAGATTCTGGAGGCGGATTTGGGATTTTTTGAGGAAATCGGTTTGTTGTCGCATCTGAGTATGAACCGGACCAACGGACTGAACAGCATGATTCACACGATCCGCGCCTATGCGGCCGCGGCATGAAACTGATTCTGGCATCCGCCTCTCCCCGCCGGGCCGAATTGCTTCAAAGCGCGGGAATTGAATTTGAGGTTTGTCCGGCTGAAGTGGATGAAGGTTCAGGTCCTGGGGAATCGCCGGAGGATCTGGTCTGCCGTCTGTCCCGGGAGAAGGCGGAGGCGGTGGGCGCGCGCTTTCCGGATGCGGTCGTGCTCGCGGCGGACACGGTGGTGGTGTTTGACGAAAAAATCTACGGCAAACCCTCCTCGGCCGGCGAAGCCGCGGCGATGCTTGCGGATCTTTCCGGGGATATGCATGAAGTGATGACCGGATTTACCCTGCTGCGGCCCGGCCGCCCTCCGTTTACGGACCGGGTCACCACGCTGGTCAGCTTCCGGGAACTCAGCGAAGCAGAAATCCGGAATTACGTCGCTTCGGGGGAGCCGATGGACAAGGCGGGGGCCTATGGGATTCAGGGCGGTGCCGCCGGATTTGTTTCCCGGATCGAGGGAAGTTACAGCAATGTGGTGGGACTGCCTCTGGCGGAGGTGATTCAGCAGCTCCGCGACGAAACCCCTCTATCTTGACAAAAGTTATCCACAACCCCTCTATCTTGGGGTGAAAAGTCTGGATAATCATTTTCTAACCGCTTCTTAGCCTCTGCTTAGGCTTTTGCTCACGGGCCGCTCATTGTCCGTGGATAGGATGATTCCATTATGAAACATTCCGGCAAGGAGCGCTTATGAGCCTGAACAGTCAGCATCTTCCCAACGTGATCCAGAATCTGCGGGCGGCCAAAGGCTGGCGTCTGCAGGATATGGTGAACTGGCACCGGATTGTCAAACCGCTCCGCAGCATCCGGAGTCAGGAGTGCTCGCTCGATCTCTATCCCCTGGTTTTTGATCTCTGTACCAAATTTTCCGTAGCCTATCAGCCGGCCAAAGACGTGCCGCCCACGCATATTCCGCCACGGCTCCCCGGACGTCCGGGCGAACCCCGGGTGGCGTTGTTTGTGGATGCGCCGGAGCATCTGAGCGGGGTCGCGGTGACCATCAGCAACTGGGTGCTGCAGGCCCGGGCACAGGGACTGGATCTTACCGTGCATACCGCAGGAAAAGGGAGTCTGCCGCATGCGGTGGAGTTCGCGCCCATGGGTACGCTGCTCCTCAAAAACTACGCGGGAATGAATCTGCATGTGCCTCAGGTGCAGGAAGTGATGGCCTATATGGAATCGGCGGGGTTTGACATGGTGCATATCTCCACCCCGGGACCGATGGGAATGATCGGAATGCTGGCGGCCCGTTCGCTGGGACTTCCGGTGAGCGGAACCTATCATACCGATTTTCCCCGTTATGCAGTCAAGTTGAGCGGCGATCCGGAAGTGGAGCCGGGATGCTGGAATTTCATGCGCTGGTTTTACGGACAGATGGACCGGGTGGCCGCGCCGTCACAGGGAACCCTGGAGGATTTGGCGGCCCACGGATTTTCCCCCGACAAGCTACAGGTGGTGGGGAGAGGCGTGAAGAGTGACCGCTTCCATCCGGCCCGGCGGGATGAAAAGCTCCGTAACCGCTGGGGGGCGGACCGTCCGCACAAACTGCTGTATGTGGGAAGAATCTCGGAGGAGAAAAATCTCGACTGCCTCATCTACAGTTTTCAGCT
>JBMTJR010000357.1:0-2076 GCA_049438565.1 Kiritimatiellia bacterium | reverse complement strand
TTCTTTAAATCGTTATCACAAAACCAAGTAGACCTGAGAACTTTTCAGCCCTGCGTGATCCACAATCCCCCTTTCCACTTCAAGCCGTATCCTTCCACAGGTGAGGAAATCCCGATCCTGTTTCCAGTCATCCAGCACCACGACCGGATTCCGTTTCTGACGAAGAAGATCAATAAATACATTGCTGTCAATCAGCACCCTTTCACCCATCCAGCCCTCCATACGACACGGTTTTTTCCGCCACCCGCATTGCCAAAGGATCATACGCGGGTGCCACCGCATTGCCGAACTGTTCCGGAGTAAACATACAAGGTTCCGCCAGCTGTTCCCGGTAACGGATATGCCGGTCCAGCTCCTTCAAAGCCGCATTGACAGCCTCGGTCTTACTTTCAAAGCCATAGGCCGTCACAACTCTGTCCAATAACGCCTGGTCAATGTGCATGGTCATTTTCATGCCATACAGGGTATGGCAGGAACTTCATACGATCAAGCATCAAAACTCAACGGAAGCATCCATAAAAGGTTGCCACCTGAGGTATTGGCGGTACCCTGTGTACGCTTTGACATGAAAACATCCTTCCTCATCCTGGTCAGTTTTGTGCTGACGGCTTTTCCTCCTTTGTCAGCCGAACAGGTGGAGCCTCCTTTGGAATACTGGCTGGCCGACCAGGCGCCGTTCTGGAGCTGGGATCCGGATACCTTTGCTCAACAGGCCGCCCCGCTGGGATTCCGCTGGATGGACGAGGGGAAACAGGCATCCCGGGCCGCCCCGCTGCAAAAGCCGTTTTTTGATCAGTCGGTCATGGAATGTGTGGTTCGTTTTGAAAACGACAGCCCCCAGAATATCATGATCTCCTATTTCAACCGCGGAGATGCCCGCGAGAGTCTGACCGAGGCGGCATTTCAGGAGCAGGTGCGGACCCTGATTTCCCGTCTCACCCGCACCCTCCGGGTTCAGCCCCGTCCCGGCACCCAGAACTCCAGCCGCAAAGATGTCCGGGATGACAGCTGGGTCTGGCAGCGACCGGAGGTTCAGTTTGAACTTTCATTTTCCTACTCGCCCCCCTCCGGCGGCGAACCGTTCCGTGCCGAGTTCATCCGCCTGATTGCCCGCAGATTCCGGGCGGGCGATATGCCGGCCTTTGCCACCACCACCGTCAATCCCTATGCGGTCAAGAACAACATCCGACGTGACCCGGCTTCCGGGGAGGTGTGGATCGAAAACATTCCCATGGTGGACCAGGGCCCGAAAGGGTACTGCGCCGCCGCCACCTCGGAGCGGATTCTCCGCTTTTTCGGACATGAGGTGGACCAGCATCAGATCGCGCAAATCGCCAATACGACCTCCAGCGGCGGCACAAGCTCCAAAGAGCTGAAATCGGCTCTCCAGGCCGTGGGCCGGCAGTACGATTTCAGCTTCTCCACCCACCTCGAATGGGATTTCCGCGATTTCATGAAAACCGTGGAACGCTACAACCGGGCCGCCGTCAAAAAAGGGCTGACCCGGATTGAAGTTCCGGAGACCGGGGTGATCATGATCGGTCCGATTTACGGAATGTTTGATCCGGAGACCTATCTGGAGGTGCGCATGGACAATCGTTCGGATTTCAACAAATTTAAAGAGAAGGTGAAAAAATATATCGATGCCGAGTGCCCCCTGTCCTGGAGCGTTCAGCTGGGTCTGTTTCCGGAGTCGCCCCCCACCGGCAGCGGCGGACATCTGCGCATGATCATCGGATATAATTTTCAGAAAAATGAGATTATCTACTCGGACACCTGGGGACGCGGACACGAAAAAAAATCTATGCCCCTCGACCGCGCCTTCGCCATCACCAGTTCGCTTTTCTCCCTGGAACCCAAGGGCCTCAGACTCTGACCGGAACCGCCTGTTGCAGGAAATCATCTTGATGTTTTTGACAAAATGATTTGGGGACAAAATGATTTCTCCAAGCGTGAAAATGTTGGTGATTTTCTGACGAAATCTACGGGATGTACTGCTGAAAAAATCATGTAGATCCTGTTCATCCTGTCCAAAAAATCATCCTGTCCAAAAAATCATCCTGTCCAAAAAATCAT
>JBMTJR010000356.1:0-2082 GCA_049438565.1 Kiritimatiellia bacterium | reverse complement strand
ATCGAAAGTCACCGCTCCGGTAGGTTTTTTCAGCCCGCCAGACTCTTCAGAAGTCCGCGGATCTTCTCGGCCTTGTCGATCAGCTCCTGCTGCTGAGCCCGCTGCTGCTCCACCACCTCTTCAGGCGCTTTGCGGATGAAAGCCTCGTTGGAAAGGCGCAGGTGACTGCGGTTAATATGACCCTCCAACTCCTCCAGCTGCTTCTGCAGCCGGGCCATTTCCGCCTCCACATCAATCAGGTCGTCGGCCGGCATATAAACATTTCCGGCTTTGCTGACCAATCCGGGCACCGCGCCTTCGGCCTTGTAATCCGCCTCCAGGCGGACCTGTCCCCGGACCAGCCGGTTCAGAGAGTCAATTTCCGCCGCCAGCGCCTCCCCCATGCCCGCATTCGCCGGGCGGACGATGAATTCAATTTCCTGCGACGGTTTGATATTGTAGTCCGCCCGTAACTGACGGGCCACCCGGATCAAATCCCGTTTGGCATCCACAAAGGCCATGTTCTCCTCCGTGAGTCTCCAGGCCTCCCGGCTGGCTTTGTCAAAGGGTTTGGGCCATTCGGATTTCATCAGGAAGTTCCCTTCGCCCCGATAGCCCATCACTTCCCACAGTTCCTCGGTCAGGAAAGGCATCAGCGGATGCAGCAGTGTAATCGCGGTCTTGAAGGCATGGTGCATCACCGACAGGGTGTGCGCTTTGCGGGCCGCATCTCCACTGTTCAGCGGCTCTTTTGCATACTCCAGATACCAGTCGCAGTAGTCGTTGCGGATAAAACTATAAACTTCATGCGAATAATCGTTGAAGCGGTAGGCCTCCAGATGCTCATTCACTTTGCGAATGGTCTGATGCAGCCGGGTGAGTAGATGTCGGTCATCTGAACTCAGAAGTTCCGGATTCCACTCCCCTTCCGCCGGTCCCTGCATTTGCATAAACCGGGCCGCATTCCAGATTTTGGTGGCGTAATTCCGTCCCATCTCAAAATCGTTTTCCCCAATCCGCACATCCTGTCCGGTGGCATTGAGCGTGATCAGACTAAAGCGCAGGGCGTCGGCGGAGAATTCTTTGATCACCTCCAGCGGATCAATGGAATTGCCCAGACTCTTGCTCTGTTTCCGCCCCTCCTTGTCCCGCACCACGCCATGCAGATAGACCGTACGGAACGGAACATCTTTCATAAAAGTCGTTCCCGCCATCACCATACGGGCCACCCAGAAGAAAATAATATCCGGGGCGGTAACCAGATCACTGCTGGGATACCAGGTTTTCAGCGCTTCGGTCTCCTCCGGCCAGCCATGCACCGAAAAAGGCCAGAGCCAGGAGGAGAACCAGGTGTCCATCACATCCTCATCCTGACGGATATCCGTACCGCCGTTGGGCGAAACCGTGGGGGTTTCCCGCGCGGCCCAGACCTCTCCGGTGCTGTCACAATAATAAATCGGAATCCGGTGCCCCCACCACAGCTGACGCGAGATGCACCAGTCCCGGATATTGTCCATCCAGTTCATGTACACCTTGTTCCAGCGCTCCGGCACAAATTTGACCTGCCCCTCCTCCACCGCTTTTTTAGCCCGTTTGGCCAGAGGAGCCATTTTCACAAACCACTGCAGAGACAGCCGCGGTTCAATCACGGTTTTGCTGCGGTAGCAGTGTCCGACCTGATGCACATGGTCCTCGATTTTCTCCATGAGTCCGGCCGCCTCCAGATCCTCCAGCAGTTTTTTCCGGCAGTCAAAGCGGTCCATCCCCTCATAAACGCCCGCATTTTCGTTCATGGTTCCGTCGGGATTCATCACGTTGACCGGCGTGAGGTCATGCCGTTTGCCCATTTCAAAATCGTTCGGATCGTGCGCCGGGGTGATCTTCACAATCCCGGTTCCGAATTCGGGGTCCACATAATCATCGGCAATCACCGGAATCGCTCTTCCGGTCACCGGCAGGATCACTTTTTTGCCGATCAGTTTCATGTAGCGTTTGTCCCGCGGATTCACCGCCACCGCCACATCCCCCATCAGCGTTTCGGGACGGGTGGTGGCCACCACCAGAAAATCCTCTTTTCCGCCCCCCTCAATCGGGTAGCGGATA
>JBMTJR010000355.1:0-2084 GCA_049438565.1 Kiritimatiellia bacterium | reverse complement strand
GTGCTTTGAAGTTGAACCACGAAGAGCACGGAGGAGTCACGGAGGCAGGCATGCCAAGGCGAAGCGCAGCGAAGACTGGTCGACCGATCAGGTTCCGCCTGGAGCCCCGAAAGACCCCGTTCAGGCTGCAACCTGAGGATATGTCCGATGGCACAGGAAAACATTAACCAACATGGCCACCGCAGGGAGTCGGCCGAAAACGGGGTGTATTCAGGGGCTCCGGCCGATCCCTGCCCGCTGCATGAGCCTCCGTGCTTCTTCGTGCTCTCCGTGGTAAGTCAAAACTTCCAGATCTGAAGGTTACTTTGCATATTGTTTTTATTCATACGCATCCGGTTCAGTACCAAGTTCCTATTTACAGGCTTTTGAATAGTCGTGAAGGGGTTCGTGTGACTGCGTTATTTTTTTCCGATCATTCGGTGAAGGGCGGGACGGACCGCGGGTTTGGTCAGCAGGTCAAATGGGATGTGCCGATGCTGGAGGGGTATGACCACCGGTTTCTGGACAATGAAGGCCCCGGCAATCCTGCAGTGGGCTTCAACACTTATCGGTTTTCAGGATTCCGGAATGTATTGAAAGAGCTGAAGCCGGATGCGGTGGTGTTGCCGGGGTACGGGTTTCGGATTTACTGGCAGGCGGCGTTGGCCGCGAAGCGCCTGAAGATTCCGCTGGCCGTAAGACCGGAATGTGTGGACGGCGCGCAGCCGAAGCGTCCCCGGTGGAAAGCTTGGCTCCGGGACCTGCTGCTTCGTTTTGGGTTTTTCCGGAATGTGGACCTGTTTCTGGCCACCGGTCATTTTTCCAGAGAGGAGGGAAAACGCTTCGGATTCCGCGGGGAGCGTCTGGGAGAAGCCCTTTACTGCATCGATACGGAGCTGTTTGAACAACGCTGGGCGGAATGGCGGGGCCGCCGAGAGGAGGCACGTGATGCATTGGGGATGCGCGCAGAGGATCTGGGAGTCGTCTTCATGGCAAAATTTATTGACTGGAAAAACCCAGCATTGATTCTCCGAGCCCTGGAGACCCTGCCGGCAGGAGACCGGGAGCGGATTTTCCCCATTCTGGTGGGGTCCGGACCGGATTTTGATCAGGTGAAAGCATTGGCGGAATCGGTCTGCGGTCCAGAGCGTTATGCCTGCCCCGGGTTCGTGAACCAGAGCGAATTGTGCCGGTACTATGCAGCGGCGGACGTGGCGGTGTTGCCGTCCAAACGTGGTCATGAAAGCTGGGGACTGGTGGTGAACGAGGCCATGACCTGTGGGCTTCCGGTGGCGGTGAGTGACGGCGTCGGCTGCCGGGTGGATCTGGTGGAGGGCAAGGACACCGGTGCGGTCTTTAAAGATGAAGACGCAGAACAGCTGGGACAGTTCTTCTCCAACTGGCTCCAACATCCGGAGACGATCAAAACACAGGGCGCCAACGCCCAGGAACTTATTCAAAAATACTCATCCAGCAATGCTGCTGAAGGCATCCTGAACTGTCTGAGGTCACTGCAGCAGATTGGATAGTTCAAGAAGGAAACCGCCGAACAACGATTTACTATCCCTTCTCCCTTATCCGTTATCCCCTATCCCTTATCCCTCATCCCCCTCCCTTCTCCTTGAATTCAATCCGCGTCATTTTATCCGGAGGCCTTGGCAATCAGCTGTTCCAATACGCGACCGGGCGTGCCCTGGCCGAACGGACCGGGGCCGAGCTGGTGCTGGACACTGTCACCGGCTTTAAAGACGACAAGGTTTACAACCGGTCCTACGAGCTGGATGTGTTTCCGGGGCCAAAAGCATGCCGGAAGGCGGATACGCCTTCGAAACGTGCCTGGCTCTGGCTCCGGATCCGGCATCGGAAGCGGATTCCCCTGCTGGCCAAAATCCTGAACGTGACAGATGAGGTCCTGCACGGGGCAGATCTGAATAATTTACCGTCAGTGAAAGGGGAAACCCTGTTGATCGGGTTCTGGCAGGAGGAGTCGTATTTTCTGTCTGTCCGGGATCAATTAAGGAAAGAACTGTGCATGGAGGAGGTTCAGAGCCGGGAAGCTCACGAAGTTGCCGTGCATGTGCGCAGAGTGCAGTATACCCGGGGGG
>JBMTJR010000354.1:0-2086 GCA_049438565.1 Kiritimatiellia bacterium | reverse complement strand
TGGAACCGCTGCTCCAGGAACCATGAACACGCCGGGGGAGAGGATTGCGGAACTCCGGCGGGAACTGGAGGATCATAATTACCGCTATTATGTGCTGGCGGACCCCCGCATCAGTGACCGGGACTATGATACTCTGCTGAGCGAACTGGCGGAACTGGAGGCGGCCCATCCGGAGCTGCAGACGGAGGACTCGCCCACCCGCCGGGTCGGAGGCGCGCCTTTGGACTCCTTTGAAACCGTTCCGCATTCGGTTCCCATGATTTCTTTGGCCAACAGCTATGACCTGCAAGAGATCCGGGAATTTGACCAGCGCATCAAAAAACTTCTGGGTGACCAGGAATATTCCTATGTGGTGGAGCCGAAAGTCGACGGCGTGGCGGTCAGTCTGCGCTACGAAAACGGACAGCTGGTCCGTGCACTCACCCGAGGCGACGGACGGCAGGGCGACAATATCACAGAAAATATCCGGACCATCGCCTCGATTCCGCTGAAGCTCAGAGGAAAGAATCTTCCGGATATTCTGGAGGTGCGCGGAGAGGTGTTCATGACCCGCGATGGATTCGTCAAACTCAATCAGCAGCGCGAGGAGGCCGGGCTGGCTCCTTTTGCCAATCCGCGCAATGCCGCGGCCGGATCTCTGAAGCTGCTGGACTCCCGCGAAGTGGCCCGCCGCCCTCTGGACGCGGTCTGGTACGGGACCGGTGAACTTTCCGGGATCGGGTTTGCCACCCACCGCCGGTTGCTCGATGGAATCAGCAGTTTCGGGTTCCGGACCCCGCCTCTCACCCGCGACTGCCGCACGATCGAGGAAGTGATTCTGGCATTGGATGAAAATCTTCAGGCCCGGCACGAATATGCGTTCGAAATGGACGGTGCGGTGGTCAAAATCAATCAGCGGGAATATTACGAAGAACTGGGCAGCACCGCCAAATCACCGCGCTGGGCGATCGCATACAAATATGAACCCGAACAGGTGGAAACCCGTCTCCACCACATCACGGTGCAGGTGGGGCGTACCGGCGTGCTGACCCCGGTGGCGGAGCTGGAGCCGGTGCGGGTTTCCGGTACCACCGTCAGCCGTGCCACTTTGCACAACTGGGACGAAATCCAGCGCAAAGACGTTCGCGAGGGGGACTGGGTCGTGATCGAAAAGGCAGGTGAAATCATTCCCGCCGTGGTCAAAGTGCTGCCGGAGAAACGTCCTGCCGACACCCATCCCTTTCCGGAACCTGTTCAATGTCCGGTCTGTGAGGAGCCGGTGTCCAGACGGTCCGGCGAGGTCGCCTGGCGCTGCGAAAACCCTGTTTGTCCGGCCAAGAGTCTGAGCTGGATCAAACACTTTGTCAGCCGGCGCGCTATGGATGTGGATCATCTGGGCGAAGAGCTGATCAAAGTGCTGCTCGATGCCGGGCTGATCGCGGATCCGGCCGATCTGTATCTGCTGCACCAAAAACGCGCGGAGTTTCTGACCCTTGAGCGCATGGCGGAAAAATCGGTGAACAATGTGCTCGAAGCCATCGAAATCAGTAAAGAGAATGATCTCTGGCGTCTGATACACGGACTGGGCATTCCCCAGATTGGCGAGCGGACGGCACAGACCTTGGAAGAGCATTTCGCCTCACTGGATGAATTGGCGGCGGCACAGAAAGAGCAGCTGGAATCCATTCCGGACATTGGCCCCATCGTGGCGCAAAGCATCTGCAACTATTTTGAACGGGAGAGAAACCGGGATTTTATCCAGCGGCTGCGCGCGGCCGGGGTCCGCTTTACCCGGAAAGCAGAGAGCACCCACACGGTTCAGAGTCCGCTTTCCGGCAAAACCGTGGTGCTGACCGGAAGTCTCACCCAGTTGACCCGTGATGAGGCGAAAGATCTGTTGCGGAAACTGGGGGCCACGGCGGCGGGTTCTGTCTCTAAAAAAACAGATCTGCTTATTGCCGGTGAAGGGGCGGGTTCCAAACTCGAGAAGGCCCGCAGTCTGGGCATAGAAATTTGGACCGAACAGAATCTGATCGATTGTGTGCCCGGCGAAGCGTCCGGCGCGGCGGAGCAGCTGGATCTGTTCTGAAATTGAACGGAATCCGCA
>JBMTJR010000353.1:0-2098 GCA_049438565.1 Kiritimatiellia bacterium | reverse complement strand
GGTCAGGATAAACAGATCGGGTCTGCACTCCGCACTGAAGATCATATAGGTGGGCACAAAACGGCCGGGATCGGTGCCTCCGAACAGGATACCGTTCTGATCCATCTCCGGAGGATAGTCCGGATCCGGAAGCGGGCTCGGAAGGTAACGGAGCTGTTCCGCCTGGGTTTCGGGCGGAAGACTGCGGAAAGCGGCCAGAGTCAGAGCCTGTTCCAGGAGGCGCCTCTCCGGTTTGGAGAGTGTTTTGATAAAGGGCATCGCGGTTCGGAACCGGGAGCGGGGGATGCGCTTGCCGCGGAGCGACTCCAGCGCTTCGGCGTGGTCTTCGACGGGAAAGCCGCGGGTTCGCAAGTAGTTCAGGGCCCAGTCATCGACCAGACCCTCCGGATCCGGGTGATGGGCCAGTTCATCCAGAAGAATGCCGTTGGCACCCTTCAGTTGATAGAAGCCATATTGCCAGCCAAAGTCGTGGCCGCGGTGATTGGAGGCTCCGAGTTGTTCCAGATGTTTGGGGTCGGTAAACTCTTTGTGCAGAGGAAAAGCGATGTAGAGGGCGCAGACCAGAACAGAGGGAAGCGTCAGGGTCAGACGGTGGGGCAGAAACGCATAGAGAATCAAAATGCAGACCGAGGCGCCGAGAGCCATCCAAACCGCAAACAGCACCTGCGCCTGAACGTATTGCACCCGTTTGACCCAAAGATCGTTGTGATTCAGTTCAGGCCATTGAATGGTGAGAAACACCACGCTGAGGAAAAACATGGCGATGAGACTGCACACAAACCATCCCCGCTGCGCGCGGGGAAAAATTGAAAAACAAAGCAGCGGAATCAGTCCGAACAGGGCGAGGGGAATCTGCCGCTCCGGCGGGGGAGGCTGAACCCCGGTGGGATCGTCCGGACCCAGAGGGAACTGCCAGCTGAATTGACTGGCGATGGAATATTTCCAGTCAGGGTCGAAAAAATAACTGCCCAGCATCCGCAGGAACAGGGTACGGCGGACATAACTCCGGTACAGATTCTGCGGTTCCGGTTCCTCAGCTGAAGGGGGCTCCGGCGACTGCGAAACCGTCCCGGCAATCAGTTTCAGATTGTCCGCCACACTGAACCGGGCGTATTGACCCCGGGTCAGCGAGTGGCGAAAGCCTTCGAGGGTCCGGGTATTGGCCCAGTTCATGGGGGGATTCTGTTCGGAGGCCAGGGGCATGTAGAGATGGAAACTGAGTCCGAGGATGCCCAGTGCGACCAGAGAACCGAGCAGTTTCCAGTGGCGGAAGAGTCCGCTCCGGGTGAGCGCGAGGCTGATCAGAAAAACGAAAACCGGGAGACTCAGTACGAGAAAAAAACGCTGTGCATCCGGATCTCCCAGCTGGTGATACTGGAAAGCTTTGAGGAAACAGAAGCCCAGCGCGCCCAGGCCCATCAGGAAAAGACCGTCTTTGAGCAGGGACAGATTCCGGCCCGCGCCCACGCCGGCCACCAGAAAAAAGATCAGAAACAGAAGGCTTTGATGATTGGTCAGTCCCAGGGCAAACAGGAAAGCGGTGATGCGGAGGAGTTTGTCCCGGGGGTCGTGAATATACCAGAGGATGAGCAGCAGGAGGGCGCTGAGAAAAAAAGCGTTGAGGGTGTAGACCTCGGCAATCACGGCCTGGGACCACATCAGCGGACTGAAAGCGAGGAGCAATCCTCCTGCGGTTGCCAGCAGGATATCCATCCCGCTTTTCCGGATATCCCGGGGAAGTGCGGGGTTCCGCCCACTTTTTCGGAGCAGAAAGCGGAGCAGGAAAGAAAGCGCAGACAGTCCCAGAACACCGATCAGCGCGAGAGGCAGGAGCAGACCCAGCGAGGGGGTAAGAAGCCAGTACCATGCGGTGATCCAGCACAGCGTGGCGGAAAGAAAACCCAAAAGTCCCAGGCCGAGCCGGGGAATTTCAGGAAATTTCTTCTGCCAGGCGTAGCGGCGCGATTCGGGGGTGAAGGTTTGCAGGATCACCAGAATCAGATAGAAGAATGCCGCTGCACCGAATATGATTTTCCCCAGAAGGGGCAGAGTGAGCAGCAGGGACCAGAGAGCCAGGCCGCTCAGGGCGCCCAGGGCC
>JBMTJR010000352.1:0-2103 GCA_049438565.1 Kiritimatiellia bacterium | reverse complement strand
CGGAAAATGCGGCGGGACTGGAGTGTACCGTGAATGGTCCGACGCTGCGCTTTCACGCCGCGACGGATATTTGTCTGAGCGGAGCGGATATGGGAGCCACTCTCAACGGAAAGGCGCTGGACCGTCATCAGGTTCAGCATGTGGAGGCGGGAGATGAACTGGTGATGGGCATGGCCAAAGGCGCCGGACAGCGGGCGTATCTCGCCGTGGCCGGTGGTTGGGATGTGCCGGAATATTTAGGCAGCCGTTCCACATTCATGCTCGGTCAGTTCGGCGGACACGGCGGACGCACGCTGCAGACCGGAGACATGCTGCATTTTTCTGAAAGCTGTGCGCCGGCCCCGCACGCGGCGCCTCTGGAACTGCCACCACTGGACCACAACTGGGAAATCGGGGTGCTGTACGGACCTCATGGTGCTCCGGAGTTTTTCACCGAGCGGGATATCGACACCTTCTTCTCCACGGACTGGGAGGTTCATTTCAATTCGGACCGCACCGGCGTGCGGCTGATCGGGCCCAAGCCGGAATGGGCCCGGGAGGATGGCGGGGAGGCGGGACTGCATCCCTCCAACATTCACGACAATGCCTACGCGATCGGCGCAATCGATTTCACGGGAGACATGCCGATCATTCTGGGGCCGGACGGTCCCTCGCTGGGCGGCTTTGTATGTCCGGCCACAGTGGTGCAGGCGGAAATCTGGAAAATCGGACAGCTGAAGCCCGGAGACCGCATCCGTTTCATCCGGCTGAGCCAGGCGGATGCGGAAATGGCCGAGCTGGATATGGAACTCTATCTCCGGGAACTGGAGCATTTCCCCGCTCTCAGTCCCTCTTACGATGCCGGGGACTGTCCGGCGATTCTCCGCGTGTTTGCGGCAGATGCCGAAACCGATCAGGTGTGCATCCGGCGCTCCGGAGATAAAAACATTCTGATTGAGTTCGGACCGCTCACTCTCGATCTCAATCTGCGTTTCAAAGCCCATGCGATGATGGAGGCGCTGGAAAAACGCGCGCTTCCGGGAATCATCGACCTCACCCCGGGGATCCGTTCCCTGCAAATTCATTTCAACAGCCGCGAACTCCCGTTGGACGCGCTGCTGGCCGAAGTGGAGACGCTGCTGGCCGGACTGCCCAATCTGGATTCTTTGAAAGTGCCTTCCCGCATCGTGCATCTTCCCCTGAGTTGGGACGACGTGGCCACCCACGAGGCGATTCAGAAATACATGCAGTCCGTGCGTCCGGATGCGCCCTGGTGTCCGAGCAATATCGAATTTATCCGGCGGATTAACGGGCTGCCGGATGTGGAGGCTGTGAAGGACATTGTGTTTGGGGCCCATTATCTGGTCATGGGACTGGGAGATGTGTATCTCGGCGCCCCGGTGGCCACGCCCATTGATCCCCGGCACCGTCTGGTCACCACCAAATACAATCCGGCCCGCACCTGGACCGCAGAGAACTCCGTGGGCATCGGCGGCGCCTACCTCTGCGTGTACGGTATGGAGGGTCCGGGCGGATATCAGTTTGTGGGACGCACCCTGCAAATGTGGAACCGTTACCATCAGACCCAGCACTTCACCGAAGGCAAACCCTGGTTGCTCCGCTTTTTCGATCAGCTCCGTTTTTACCCGGTGAGTCATGAAGAGTTGATGCAAATCCGTCAGGATTTTCCCAACGGACACTACGACCTCCAAATCGAAGAAACCGAACTCGACCTCAAAGACTTTCACCGCTTTATTCGGGAGAACAAACAAAGCATCGAGCAGTTTAAAACCATCCAGCAACGTTCCTTCGACGAAGAGCGGGCCCGCTGGGAAGCTGCCGGACAGGCCGAATTTATCCCCGAACCCGAACGCGCGGCTGGCGGAGATGAGGTGGTGATTCCCGAAGGCTGCGAAGCCGCCGCTTCTCCGGTGGCCGGCAGTATTTGGAAGCTCAACGTCGAAGAGGGACAGACCGTCACCGCCGGAGACGTCCTCATCATAGTGGAAAGCATGAAGATGGAGATCCCGGTGGTGGCGGAAACCGACGGGGTGATTCAAAAGGTCTACTGCAGCGTCGGCGCCCCGGTGAAAGCGGATCAGATCCTGTTGAGTATCCGGTTCA
>JBMTJR010000351.1:0-2124 GCA_049438565.1 Kiritimatiellia bacterium | reverse complement strand
GATCCCACACCTTGGCGGCAACAGGCGGATGATGTCGCGGCCGCCATCCAGGAGCGGTTGTGGAATCCTTCGACCGGTCGTTTCGCCGCTTCCGGGGAGGATCCGGGTTCACCCTGCCTGCACGGGCAGGTGCTGGCCCTCCGATTCGGGATCGGGGATGCGCATACCCTGCTTACCACCATCGAACCCGAACTCCGGGCGAACTTCCGGCAGGGCATTGAACGCGGGCAGAATTCAGGCCATCTGGAGCTCTATTTCCAGGTCTACCTGCTCCCGGCACTGGAGGCGCTGGAACGGTTTGATCTGGCCGAGGCACTTATTCTGGAGCATTTCGCCTTACTTCAGTCCCTTGGCCACCCCTCGCTCAATGAGTGTTTCTGCCGGGCCAATCATGGCGTGGGAAGCTGCTGCCACAGCTGGAGTGGCTATGCTGCGGTCTATGCCACCCGCAATATCCTTGGTCTCCGACAGGCTACCCCCGGCAACCCCAACTGCTGGATTTTTGCGCCCCGTACGCACATCTCTGATAAAGTTTCAGGTACTCTTCCCATTCAAGGGGGAAAGATCGAGGTTACGTGGACTCGAAAGAACGGAAGCCTGAGCGCGACCATTAATCATCCGGAAGAAATAGAAATTCATAGCGCTGAAAATATTTTATTCCCGGACATCCCATCGAGCTGACGGACCACCAGCACGGTGGGTGTACGGTTAAGGGTTTTTACCCGACAGGTTCTCAGGATGTAAGCCGGATTGCCCAGGCCGGGTTTTCGCAGACAAGCGCGTGGCGGCGTTGCGCAGAGAGATCACAGAGAGTGTCCAGCCTCTCGTCCATCTGGCGCAGAGACATGGAGGCGCCCCCCAGATGCGAACGGTCGGGCGCCCAAGCGGCCAGATCTTCGCCGACCTCAACTTCCCAATGCCCCAGGCGGTCGCGACCCGGACCCAGACCGGCGGCGGCCATGGCGTCGGATACCACCACCGCGCGATCTCCGGCCATTCGAAGATAATTCTCCAGCGCCGGCCGGGGAATATTCACGCCGTCGGCAATAAAACAGATCCACAGGCGGTCGGCGCGGCTGAGGACCCGCTGAAGGATGTTGTCATGACGGTGCAGAAGCATGGGACATCCATTTCCGAGATGGGTAAACATGGACAGTCCGGCATCGATCGCGGCGTCCAACTCTGCCAATGTCGGATCACAGTGGCCGGCGGAAACAGTGATGCCCAGGTCGGACAGATACCGCGTCACCGACAGGTGCGGATCACACTCCGGGGCCAGGGTCACGATACGGGTCAACCCGCCCGCAGCCTCCAGCAGCCGGTCCATCTCCTCTCGTCCGGCGGGCCGGATCGCCTCCAGCGGATGCGCGCCACGATAACCCTCGGCCGGATTCAGAAACGGACCCTCGATATGGAAGCCCGGAATCAGACGCCGCGCGCGTTCATCCTGCTCCCGCAGCGCGGCCAGCCGTGCCAGCCGTCCGCACATCCTGTCCAAAGGCGCGGTGATAATGGTCGGCAGAAACGCAGTGACCCCGTCTCCCTCCAGCCGCGCGCAG
The DNA here is from genome assembly GCA_049438565.1 of Kiritimatiellia bacterium. Taxonomy (GTDB): domain Bacteria; phylum Verrucomicrobiota; class Kiritimatiellia; order SS1-B-03-39; family UBA6053; genus UBA6053. Next base: position 565 of record JBMTJR010000351.1, on the reverse strand, counting down.
GCTCTGAAGAACTCGTCCTCAGGAAGATCGTCCTGGTTGAAATCGACTCCGGCGTAGCCGTTGACCTGCAGGTCCACATAGCCGCCGGGCCGGGGTGACGCCGGCGGTTTCATGCATCCAGCAGGGAGGCGGATTCACGGTCCAGATAAAGGGTCACGTTCCCATGCTGTTGCAGGCAGGTTGCGGGGAATTGGGGATCCACAGCCTGCTGGACCGTGTTTTTCACCGCCTCCGCCTTTCGACGGTCCGGCACGGATACAATCAGCTCCCGGGATTTCATGATCTGCCGGATACTCATGGAGATCGCCTGTTTCGGAACCTCCTCCAAAGTGGCAAACCAGCCCTCGCCCTGCTGCTGACGGCGGCAGGCCTCATCCAGTTCCACCACCAGATACGGCTCTTCCGTCTCAAAATCTGCGGGCGGATCGTTAAAGGCCATGTGACCATTTTCACCAATACCCACGAAGGCCACATCCACGGGATGCGCGGCGATCAGCGCTCCCACCCGGCGGCACTCCGCAGCGGGATCCCCCTCTCCGTCGCAGTAATAAAATGCCTTGAGAGG
>JBMTJR010000350.1:0-2136 GCA_049438565.1 Kiritimatiellia bacterium | reverse complement strand
CCCGACACAAAGGATTCGGAGGGGTTCGGCCTGGAGGCCGGCGACCGCGGCGGCAAGGAGGAGGAATGTTTTTTTCATAACGTGTGGAGGTGGACTGCGATAACAGAGGAATCCGGTTTCTAGAGGCCTCGGGTTTTCATCACCGAGGGTGGGGAATTTTCCATATGGTAGAGGCGGGTCAGCTCGGTATACACTTCCCGCTGGCGGGGGCTGAGTTCTCCGCTTTCCGGAGTCTCCGCGGTGAGCTGGTCGATCTCCCCCCGCATCTCAAACAGCCGCCAGCGCCAGGAGGTGCGGAGGTCTTCGGGCAGCCGGGCGGCGATGCGATCTGCCAGCGCGGCGACTTCACGGGCCACGCCGGGATCGAAGGCGTTTGTGGGGTAGATCGTTTCCATGAGCTGGGTCATGTGAACGAAATCATCCACCACCGCATGTCCGAAATAGGCGCGGCAATACGCGGCGGCAATCTCCTGCGCGTTGGTTTCTTTGTCCCAGTAAAGGCTGAGGCAGGCGATTTTATTCAGGTCTTCGCCGCATCCCTCGGAGTAGGGGAAGCCGCCGTCCAGCAGGTGACTTGCTTCGCCAAAGATCCGAACCAGTCGCTCCGGGAACGGATTCGCACCTGAACCGAGCCAGGGAATCCGCCCCCACATGCTGATTTCAGGGAAATTGACCATGGGAAGACCGCCCGGGGTACCGTGCGAGAGTGGCCAGGAGGGAAAGTCGTGATGGCTGTCCACCATGGTGGCGTTGCACCAGGACGGGTCCTCACGGAGGGCCCGGTCCAGTCCGTCAAATTCTCCCTCGGGTTCATCCAGGACGTCGAAACACCAGGTGCCGGTGATGAAGCGGCAGTCGGGATATCGCGCCCGTGCAAGGCGGCTGAATTCCCGGCAGGTGGCCACATAGCCGTTGGCACCCCAGGGCGCGCAGCGTTCACAGCCGCAGCCGCCCTCGTCGTAGGGAAAGTTGATGACAAAATCGAGCCCGACATCGGCGTAGGCCTCCAGGCTGCCGCGGAAGCGTTCGCGCAGCAACGCCATCCCCCCGGGCGTACCGGGACAGACCCGGTGACCCTTCTGGCCGCGCCGGGCGGGTGTCGCGTCGCGCACCGGCGTGGCCGTGACTCCCGGATCCGGTGCCTCATGGAGGGTGTTCGCAACTGTGATCAGGCCGACCCGGATCCCCAGTTTCCGCGCGGCCCGCATCAGCTCAAGCTGCCTGGGAATCATCTCTTCCTCAATCTCCCGCTGCGAACACTGGGGGTTGGTGCCGCAGGGGAGGGCGATATGGTTGAGCCCCCATAACGCCAGGTCCTCCACATAGCGCACCAGTTCCTCCAGGGGCGCGGAGCGATACCAGTTGTGGAAGTTGTGGGCGAAATACATCCCGCGGATGCGGCAGTCAGGAACCGACACCGGAACCGAATCGCATGGCGTAAACAGACCCCCGCCGATTACGGATTCCCGAAGAAACCGTCCCGCCCCGTAGAGCACGCCGGCGTCATTGCCCCCGCATATGGTGACGGACTCACCGTCACGGACAATGCGATAGCTGTCCGACGGCAGGGTATCGTCCACCTGAAGGATGAGCCCGGGAGGCCTCTCCTCCTGCACCAGCTCGACATGGGCTCGCTCCGATAACCGACGCGCAAGAATGGCCAGGGCGCTTCGCACGAGCGGGCTTTCGGAATCAACTTTTACGTTTAAATTCAATCTCATTCTCCTTCATAAAAAATTATCGGCCTCTCCAGGCGCCGGCCATTGGCAATGATCATGCGATAAACAATCTTACTGGTTCCGGGCTTCAGTCTCCATATCCCGGCGCCAATGGGCGAGTTGGGCCAGCAGGGCATCCCGTGTCCCGGCCAGGGCGGGGTCCGTCCAGCGGTTGTGTCTTTCGAGCGGATCCTGTTCAAGGTCGTACAATTCACCCACGTCCCCGGGGTCGCTGTCGTAACGGATCAGCTTGTGGGTGGGAGTGGTGATGGAAAAACAGAAGTCATCATACTGCGTGACCACGAACTCCCGGCCTTTCCCCTCTCCCCGGGCCGCGGGCAACATACTGCGTCCGTCCAGACCGGTCAGCTCGCAGTCCAGGGCATCAAGAAATGTCGCAGCCACATCCGTGCCGTCA
>JBMTJR010000349.1:0-2148 GCA_049438565.1 Kiritimatiellia bacterium | reverse complement strand
CAGAAGGAGAAGCTGTCCGCGATTCAGGCAGTGGGACCTTCTTCTCTGCCGGATCCAGCCTCCATCCCGGAGCCGAGGGTGACCCGCTTTTCTCCTCTATCCAGGCCCGAAGATGTTCAGGATCCCCCCGGGGAACCCGGTAGCGGATTTCACCCTGCGGATATCCCTGCTTCTCCAGCATGGCCCTGAACCGCTCTGCGGCCCGGGAAAGATTTTCGGGCGGACAATCCAGCAGGGCAAGGACCGTTCCGTTCTCCAGCCTGAAAAGCTGATCCCCGCTGCGCAGGCGTAACCGCAGAAATTCAGTGAATTCCGCTGGGTCGCCAATCTGACCCTGAAAACGGATCATCCCCACGCCGGCACCCTTTTGCCGCAGCGCGGAAAGGATCAAAAGCACCACGGCCGCCGCATCCATTTCAGAGACGGACTGATCCATCGCCAAAAGCTCCATTTTCCGATAGCGCAAATAACTTGTGAGCAGTGTCAGAACCCCGAAAGAGGCCAACACCACGAGAATCACTTGGAAAACCGGAGACATCAGCGGGGAGGGATCAGGCAATCCTCGCGCCCATCTCCCCCGGCTCGAAGAAACTCGCATGTTCCATATCGAAGTACATGGAGACTTCCTGACCGGCTTTGACCTTGTCCTGGCCGTCCACCCGGGCAATGTAGGCGGAATCGCCCACCGAGAGGTAAAGCATAATTTCAGCGCCCATGGGTTCAACCACCTCGACTTTGGACTTCACGAGCAGATTCGGGTCGGGATTGGTCACCAGTACAGAATCCTGCACATTCTCCGGGCGGATGCCCAGGGTGACTTTCTGATGGCCGGCCTGCGCGAGGGCGGAGATATGCTTTTCGTGAACTTTCACATTCAACTGGGCGGACTTGAAAAAGGTTCCTTCAGCACCCTGGGTCAGTTCCCCTTCAAAGAAATTCATGGGCGGACTGCCAATGAAGCCGGCCACAAAGCGGTTGGCCGGATTGGTGTAAATCTCCAGCGGCGTGTCCACCTGCTGCATCACACCGTCTTTCATCACCACAATCCGGTCTCCCATGGTCATCGCCTCCACCTGGTCATGGGTCACATAAATCATAGTGGACTGGAGCTGATTGTGGAGTTTGCTGATCTCCATGCGCATCTGCACCCGCATTTTTGCATCCAAATTTGAGAGCGGTTCATCAAACAGAAACGCTTTCGGCTGACGCACGATCGCCCGACCCACGGCCACGCGCTGACGCTGACCCCCGGAAAGCGCTTTGGGTTTGCGTTCCAGATACTCCTCAATGCCCAGAATCGCCGCCGCTTCGCGCACCCGTTTGTCAATTTCCGCCCGGGGCATTTTCCGCAGCTTGAGACCGAAAGCCATGTTTTTGTAAACGGTCATATGGGGATAGAGCGCATAATTCTGGAAAACCATGGCAATGTCTCGGTCTTTGGGGGGAACATCGTTCACCACCCGGCCGCCGATATTGATGGTTCCTTTGCTGATCTCCTCCAGCCCGGCAATCATCCGGAGCGTGGTGGACTTTCCACAACCCGAAGGCCCCACAAACACCATAAATTCTTTATCTTTAATTTCTAATGAGAAGTCCCGCACCGCGGTCACATCGCCGGGATAGATTTTGTAGACGTTTTCCAACAATACTTCAGACATAATATGTTCTCCAAGGGACTTGAGGGATGTATAGGTGGACATTCCATATTCAGGCAGACGGAGGCGGTCAACGAAAATGCATGAGAATAGCCCCAAGAAAACCCCCGGAATTCCGGAGCGCCGGCAGCCCTTTCCTCCAGCATCTCCGTGAATTTCAATCTTCCCGGCATTGACGATCCGCCTCCGCTCAGGCATGTTACGTCCACTGTGACCCGCCCCCCGCCTCAACCTGAATTCGCCGAGATCCCCCTCCAGTGGGTGGGCCCTCTCTGTTTTGTATACCGCGGTCAGACGGAGAACTGTGAAGTTCCCCTCGCCACTTACGAATCCCCCCTCTGGCCCAGTACGGGCCGCGGAGCCCGGGTTTCAACCCTTTCCGGAGGCATCCGCTGCACCCTGATTGATCAGCGCATGTCCCGGTCCATCCTGCTGGAAGCTCCGGATGCGGGAGCCGCTCTCGAAATGGTACAGGCCCTGAAAAGCCGCCTGC
>JBMTJR010000348.1:0-2184 GCA_049438565.1 Kiritimatiellia bacterium | reverse complement strand
GCCGCCGCCCGCGCCTACGCCCCCGAAACCCATTTCTGGCAGCCCCTCACCCAGGCGGTCGCTCTGATGCTCAACCAACAGCCGAATGCCGCAGCGGAACAGGTGCGTCACCTGCTGGAACTAAAACCTGATTTCGCCGCCAAAGGCCACTACCTGATCACCCGCTACGTCAAAGACCGCCCCGCGATCGACACCATCGAAACCGCGCTGCGGGAAGCCGGTCTGCCGCTGAACTGACATCCGCCTACCCAAATCAGGCCCGTTCAGATTTTCACTCAGTGAAAGGGATTGACGTCCTGAACGCCGTCATAGTCCTGACCAGGATTGAAATCTTCGCTGTACAGAGTGTGACAGCCAAGTTCGCGGGCGGCGGCGAGAATGGTTATATCCCAGTGAGACAGCTGAAACTGACGGCGGAGAAGGATGGCCGAAATGACCAGTTCGCGGGTGACCGGCAGGACCTGCACCTGACCACAGAGCTCCATGGCCGCATTGATCCCGCTTTCGGAAATTCCCAGTTCTTTCTTCCGCAGGGCATTGGCGATAAACTCCTGCATGACCTGGGCCGAAAGGCCGAAATCCGTCTCCAGAATCAGGCGACTGGCGACGGCCTTCTTTTCCGCATCCGCAGCGGCATTGGAGCAGGCATAGAGAAGAATGTTCGAGTCGAGAAAGACCTCAGCGGCCATGGATCTCCTCTCGCGACAGAGGAACCATGGGCTCGGTGTTCGAGGCCTGCATCTCTTTCAGCAGGCGCTCCAAAGTTTTCTTCCGCTCATTTTCCGCACTCCCGCCGTCCTCGGCAGTTACGCTCTCCAGCCCTTTCACCACCAGTTCACGCAAGGTCGTCCGTCGTTGAGCCGCCACAATCTTTACCCGGTGCAAAGGATCACTTGGATGCCACCCTCACTTTCCCCGTCCTCCCACCAGTCCGGGCAGCATCTCTTCGGTCATCCGCTCCGGATAATCCGCGGGCAGCGCCCACTGAATCCGGTGTTTGCCCGGTTCCAGTCCCCGCTCCGCCGGGCCCAACCCGCGCAACGCCAGCAGCAGCTCGGTGCTCGCCCAGGGATGATTAAACCAGTAGCGGTGTCCAATAATATCAAACCCGCGGTCAGGACTCCCCAGCGATACATCCACCACCTCCAGCCTTTCGGTGGCCTCCACCACCGCCGTCTCCGCATCATTCAACCCGCCACCCAGTTGACCAATCCGTTGGCCGCCCCCCATAAAAATCCGGGCACTCAACAGTGCATCATCTTTACTCGAAGCGGACACCACCACCCGCTCGGCCATGGCATCCAACGCAGGCAGCGCGGCCAGAAAATCCTCCCGCGGCACATCCGCCGCCGCAAAATAAAGCGTACCCAGCCGGAATTTCTCCCGCAGTTCCTCCGCCTCCATCTCGGGATAGCGCTTCCGGAACTCATCCACTGCTTTGGTTAAAACCCGCCCCCCGGCACTCCAGCACACGACATGAATTCGCTCCGCCTCCGTATAGCGGCTCAGCATCTCCAACAGCAGCGACAAGGCTTCGGCCGACCGCTCCCCGCGTTTCCGGTCATCGCCCAGTGCATAAGCGGTAATCCGCTGACGCGTCGGCCACGAAAACGCCATCGCCACCGAATCCCGCCCCATAAAATGCCCCAGCTGCGCCGAAAACGCGCAGGCATTGTAAAAATCCACCTTGGCACCGTGTACATAGAGCAGAATCTCTTTCCTGCGTGCATCTTTCAACGCACGGTTCATATCCCCCAGCAGCCAGGCCAGCTCCTCCACCGGCTGGGGCGGACTCACCGACAAATCCAGCCCCCCCGCCTCAATCAGTCCCGACACCGACATCAGCCAGTCGCCGTCCCGGTCCACCAGCTTTGACGCCTCGTTCAAATCCGTCCAGCCCACTTCCGGTCCACCAAAATTGATCAGCGCCAGGCCCAGCGACATGCCGTCCGACTCCTCGTTTCCATAGTGGATCCGGCGCGTATCCTGCTCCCGCCGCCGCGTGGTGGCATAATACACCCGCATCGGCTTCAACCGTTCATTCTCCTGCAAACCGTCCATCGGCCCCCTCTGCAGTTCCGTATATAAAAGCGGCGTCGGCATCAGCGACTCCATCCGCGGTCCCGCGCAGCCCGAGACCAGCAGCAGCAATATACCCGGCAATACAATCCGTTTCATCTCCCC
>JBMTJR010000347.1:0-2199 GCA_049438565.1 Kiritimatiellia bacterium | reverse complement strand
GCGGCGGTGCGGATGCGGGTCATTTTCTCTGCCGGGAGGTGGATGCCACCGCCCAATGGGCGGCTTCTCTGCGGAATTTCGGCATGAAACTGGGAACGCAGCTTCTGGGAGGTCCCAGTGGTCTGAACGGGGTTTCCGTGAGCCGTAAGATGTTTGACAAGGTTTCCGGATTCCGTCCGGTGCCGGATTTTGAATGGCTGGCCTTTGCGGCCCGACTCAAAGAGGCAGGTGCGAATGTGAAAGCGCTGAAACATGAGGTGCTGGTTTCCCCGGGGGCGGGAAGCCGTCAGAAAAACGCCTGGGAAGAACTGAAAGAGGATTTTTTCTGTGCCTGGAATTTCCGGAACCGGGAGCAGTTTGATCCGACCCGTAACAAACGCAAAGCCTCCAGTGCGGTGATCTTCGGATATGACGCTTTTGAAAAGCCGGAGGGAAATGAGTTTTTTCAGCATGCCCAGCAGGAACTGCAGAAAATCACGCTGGAAATCATGCAGTCTTTCCGGGGTGTGGAGAAAATTTATTTTATCGGTGGAAGTCAAAGCACCAAGCTGATCGGTCAGCCCTCGGGCGTGGAAGTGATTGGGAAACCGCGCAGCACGCTGCAGAACCGCTTTGCGGAACTTCTGGACCGCATCCGGGCAGAAGGTCAGGAGGGCCTGCTGTTGGTGAAAAGCAATTCCATGGAACTCTGCCACCTGAATCTGATGTAACTGAGCGAAGGAAAAGCCGAAGAGCCCTGCATCATCCTTCCCCTAAAAGACAGCAGTGACTGGACCGCGCTGTGGTTTGAACAGCCTGCGCTGGATGCCATTGCCGACTGGGAAATTGCCGCGGGAATTCCGGCACTAAAGACCCACCTGAAATCCAAGATCATCCGTCAGGAAGAGGAGGCCCCGGTGCGCAGTCTGCAGACCGATTCGGATGCGCGGAGCCTCTACTATTCCGGAATGCTGGACCGCCTTCCGGCCTGAAAGGTTTCAGCGTTTCCAGAATCCGGGGGAGAACATCACCAGAATGGTGAACAGTTCCAGGCGACCCAGCAGCATGCAGAAGGCCAGAATCAGTTTCCCGCTGTCCGCGATTCCTGCGTAGTTGCGGGTGGGACCCAGTTCCGCAAACCCGGGACCGACGTTGCTCAGGCAGGAAATCGCGGCTGAGGCGGCCGAGGAAAGATCCGGGAGATACACGCACATGATCAGCGTGAACAGGATAAACAAAAGCAGATAGCCCAGAGCAAAAGCGGTGATTCCCGAAACGATGTTTGCCGGCACACTTTGACGGTCCAGACGCACTTTGAGAACCGCCTGGGGCTGCATATACAGCTTTACCTGCCGGAACACCTCTTTCACCAGCACCAGACTGCGCATGACCTTCAGTCCCCCGGCGGTGGAACCTGCGCAGCCCCCGCTGAACAGCAAAAGAAAAATAATGGCGCGGGAAAACAAGGGCCATAGGTCATAGTCATTGGTGCCGAATCCGGTGGTGGTGGTGATGGAGACCACTTGGAAAACCGCGTCCCGGAACAGACGCAGGGGATCCTCTCCCGGAGCATGCGTCCACAGATTCCAGGTGACAAGCAGGGAGGCAACTCCCATCAGTCCCAAATATCCACGGGTCTCCGATGAACGCTGATAGGTATGAAATTTTCCACGCAGAAACTGAAAATGCAGGGCGAAATTAATTCCTGCAAGAATCATAAACACGATCACAATCCAGTGAATCCAACTGGAAGTGAAGTGACCCAGACTGGCATTGTAAGGACTGAATCCGCCGGTGGAAACCGTACAGAAAGTATGATTGATCGCGTCAAAAAAGGTCATCCCCGCCGCCATCAGCATCAGGGTCTGCAGAACAGTCAGCAGCAGATACACCCCATAAAGGAGTTTGGCGGTATTTCCGATCCGCGGGGTAAGGCGGTCTTTGCTCGGACCCGGCATTTCTGCCCGGTAAATCTGCATTCCTCCCACTCCCAAAAAAGGAAGAATCGCCACACAGAGGAGAAGCACGCCCATTCCGCCCATCCATTGGGTGAGACTCCTCCAGAACAGGATGCCCCGGGGGAGCGATTCAATGTCGGAAAGGATGGTCGAGCCGGTGGTGGTGAATCCGCTGATGGTTTCAAACAGCGCGTCAGCCAAAGAAGGGATCGCCCCCGTAAAAAGATACGGAAAAGCCCCTGCTGCTCCCACACAAAGCCAG
>JBMTJR010000346.1:0-2214 GCA_049438565.1 Kiritimatiellia bacterium | reverse complement strand
CATCCCTGGCCCGGTTTATCCGCCGCAGGGATGCGGCACGTCCTGCTGACGTCTCCCATCTTCAAATTACGACCTCGTCGTTGGCGGGGCTGACCGATGACTTCTTTCCTCGCCCAATCTTCCGGTCTTTCTTTCCTGGTCTACCTGATCGTGGGAGCGCTGTGGCTGGTCGGAAACCTGATGCAGGCCAAACAGGCCAAAAAGAAGGCCCTGGAGATGCGCCGGAAACGTCTGGAGCGGGAGGAGGAGGAAAAACGGACCGGACGCAAGCCCCCCGAAAAAACCAGCAGCGTCGAACGGGAGATTGAAAGCTTCCTTGAACGGCTGGCCGGAGGGATTGCCCCGGCCGCCGCGCCGCCGCCGATGCCCAAAGCCCGGACCCGCGAAGCGGAAATTCAGTTTGACGGTCCGCCGCCTCCTCCGCCAACCCCACCGAAACCGCGCACCCCGCCCCCGGCCCCCGCCCGCGCGCCGGCCCGGAATTATGATATCGGGGAACTGGACATGGCGGCCTCCTTTAAACAGATCACCGACATCAAAGAGGCGACCGAGGTCATCGGCGAAGGGCTGCAAAACAGACAGCAGCAGGAGGCTCTGCAAAGTGTGCGATCCATGATGGTGGATCTCTCCTCCAGCAGTCTGGCGGTGCCCCGGATCCGTCTGCAAAGTATCCGCGCCATTCAGACCCGTACCAACCGTCCGGACCTGCGCAACCGCAAACAGTTCCGCAAAGCCCTCGCCGCCTCTGTGATCCTGGGCCCTCCCAAAGCCCTGCAGGAAAAACCTTTCACCGAAACTCCCTGAGCGATGGCCAAACTCCGACTGGACGTACTGGTGCAGCGCCGCGGACTCACCGAAAGCCGGGAGCAGGCGCAACGGCTGATCCGGGCCGGAAAAATCCGGGTGAACGGTCAGGTCTCCGCCAAACCCGGCGTTTCCGTGGAGGAGGACGCCGAACTGGATCTGGAGCAGCCCCCCCGCTTCGTCAGCCGCGGCGGGGACAAACTGATGGGCGCGCTGGAGGAATGGCCCGATCTGCCCATTGCCGGGGCGGTGGCCATTGATATCGGCTCCAGCACCGGGGGCTTCACCGACTGCATGCTCCAGCACGGCGCGGTCAAAGTCTACGCCGTGGATGTGGGAAGGGGTCAGCTGAACTGGGATTTAAGAAATGACCCCCGGATTGATGTGCGCGAGGAGACCAATGCCCGTTATCTGGAGGCGGCCGATTTTGATCCCCGCCCCACTTTCTGTGTGATCGACACCAGTTTTATTTCGTTGAAACTGATCCTGCCGGCCGCCGGCCGGGTTCTGCTTCCCGGATCGGAGGTGGTGTCGCTGATCAAACCCCAATTCGAAGCCGGACAGAAACATCTGCGCAAAGGCGTGGTGGTGGAGGAGACGGTCCGTCAGGACGTGATCGAAGAGATCCGGGCCTTCGGCACCGGAGACCTGAACTGGTCCTGGCTGGGAGTGGTCCGCTCGCCCCTGCAGGGACCCAAAGGAAATGTGGAGTTTCTCGCCCGCTGGCGCCTGAGTTGAAAAACTCTTGTGTGCGGCCGCACTCCACATTTTTTTCCCCGGCCGAAGCAAGCTTCGCCCCCCCAAAGCGGCAGCAAGCGGCCGCACTCCACATTTTTTTCCCCGGCCGAAGCAAGCTTCAACCGCACCACAGCCAACGAATACCCAAAATATTCTTGAATGAGGAAAAGCATGATTATATACGTATGTTTATGAAAGCGCAGCATTGGCATCATGCCCCACTCCATCGTTTTTCACCGAACACGGTTTATATGCTCACCGCAGGTACATATAAAAAATCATTATTGTTTCTTGGAGAGAAACGTCTGACTCTGATGCAGGATCTGTTATTACAGCGGATGGAAGAGACAAACTGGATTCCTCACGCCTGGGCCTGTTTTCCAAATCATTATCATGTGGTGATGATGGCACCCAATTCAGGTAACATTCAGCAGTGGGTTAAAGGATATCATAGCAAACTTGCGATCGCCCTGAATAAAATGGACAAAGTATCAGGCAGGAAAGTAATGTACCAGTACTGGGACCGCTGTATCACATATGACAACAGCTACTACGCGCGCTTGCATTATGTCATTCATAATCCCGTTAAACACGGGTTCGTGAAAGTTGCTAGAGATTATCCCTTCTGCTCCGCTCGCTGGTTTGAAAAAAATAACCCTACAGCTTTCCAAA
>JBMTJR010000345.1:0-2219 GCA_049438565.1 Kiritimatiellia bacterium | reverse complement strand
CAAGGTCACAACCGGATATTCTTTGGCGACAGCTCTTAGTTCTTCGCTTATTCTTCTGAGTATCATGAAAAATCTATACAATATGGGAATATAAAGTCAATATTGTATAAGCCGTCCCTCTTGGTGATTTCGGGGGTGCAGGGAATTTTAACGAAAAATCTATGATTCCGACCACAATGACGTTCAGGATTTCGTTCCCCTGCCAAGAGAATCTGAAAAGCATCATCTGGAAAAGGCCCACTAAAAAGCGACCCATCCGGAGATGGGCCGCTCTGATTTCAGAAGAAACGGTTCTGATTAGAGAGCGCCGTTCACTTCATGGGTGTCCGCTGCGTTTGCGCTACAGGTCGGAGCGGTGTCAACCACACCATAAGTGTAGGTTCCGGCTGCCGGACAGGTCGGAGCGCCGCCTTTGATGTATGCATCGATTTCTGTGTCTGTGACCGCAGCACCGGTGGCCAGATTGTTTTCGATGGCGTACTGGTCTTTGGCACCTTCGATCAAACGAAGGTTGTTGATGCAGGATTTTTCCCGCGCTTCGTTACGTGCACGCTGGAAGGAAGGCAGTGCGATCGCGGCCAACAGACCAATGATGATCACAAAGATCATGATTTCTACCATGTTGAAACCTTGTTTTTTGAGGTTCTTCATTTGTTTCTCCGTATTTTTATTTTTGTTTTTGTGTTTTAGGACACTGCGCTCAGTCATGAGTACCCGATTCTGATCCCTTTCTCACAATTAATCACAGCCAATGAATTTAAGCATTCGATATGCCAATAAAAATTCTAATTGAACCCAATCTAGAAATATTTATCTTAGAAACTAAAATAAGGCATAAAAATATTTATAAATGAAATAATTTTAAAATTATTGGTATATTTACCAATAAAACCTAAAGGAAATTCCATGTAAAATTATTAGAATCGAGAATTTATTCTTAAATATAAGAAAAGAATAATTCAAAAGCCCCATCCCGGGGGATTACATAACAATTTCACTGAGTTTGAAGATCGGCATAAACATGGCCACCACGATTCCGCCCACGGTGATGCCGAGAAAACTGATGAGCAGGGGTTCGATCAGTGAGGTGAGTCCATCCACGGTGGCATCGACTTCTTCTTTGTAAATTTCCGCAATTCTCGCCAGCATATCGTCCATTTTTCCGGATTTTTCCCCGGCGGTCATCATCTGGATCAGCAGACTGGGAAACTTTCCACTGTCGGCAATGGAGAGGGAAATACTCTGCCCGCTCTCAATTTTGGGCTGCGCCTCGTGTACGGCCTTGGTGAGGACCGCATTGTCCGCTGCGGATCCAACAATATCGAGGGTCTTGATAATCGGGACTCCCGCCCGGATCAACTCGGCAAATGTGGAGGAGAAACGGGCCAGCGCGACTTTTTCGATCAGCACCCCGAAGATCGGCATCTTCAGTTTCATGTTGTCCAGCTGATAGCGTCCGGCCGGAGTTTTCTTGTACTGCGCGATGAAAATCCCGAATCCGACCAGGGCTCCAAACACGAGCAGGAAGTACCCGCGGAGAAAATCGCTAAGATTCACCAGAATCTGGGTGGGAAGCGGGAGGGCGGAATCGAAATCGGCATAGATACTCGCGAAGGCCGGCACAATAAACATAATCATACAGGTGGTGAGGACAATCGCGATGATGGTGACCATGACCGGATACATCAACGCGGATTTCACTTTCCGTTTCAGCAATACGGCCTCCTCCAGATAGCCCGCCAGCCGCATGGCAATATCTGACATCATGCCACTGGTCTCCCCCGCTTCAATCATACTTAAATATAGGTTTTCGAAAACGGTAGGATAGTGGCGCATGGCCTGGGACAGACTTTCCCCCGCTTCGATATACTCCCGCAACCCAATGATGACCGGTTTAAATTCTTTGTTTTTGCTCTCCGTCTCCAAGGTCTCCAGCACCTGAATGAGCGGCATCCCTGCATCCAGCATCGCACCCAGCAGACGGGTGAATACCGGCAGGTCTTTGTTTTGGATTTTTTTACTTCCGGGTATTTTAAAGGTTTCGGGCATGAGCAGGGAGGAAGGGAAGAGTTTGAAAAGCCGTGGTTAAAAATAAAGCATTCTGCGTGCCTGATCGCAAGTATATTGGATCGGGGACATTCCTGTCCCCACAAAAATGCGAAGAATGATGAGTATGGGATGTGGGGGTTGCAAACCCCCGATCCGGTTTTGACTTGCAT
>JBMTJR010000344.1:0-2221 GCA_049438565.1 Kiritimatiellia bacterium | reverse complement strand
AGGATTTCAAAAAAGTCCGGCTCGATTTCGATCAGGGTCAGATCCAGATAGGGCGTCGCACTGTCGTGGGCCATGAATTCAATGGCCTTGTCCCGGTGCGGGAGCGTGCGGTCTTCGAGCACAAACAGGCAGGCCCGGGGGGTTTGATGCGCTTTGCTGGTCTGCCAGCAGAGGTCCTGCAGGGTAAGAGTATACTCCTGATCCGAAAGAATGCGTGAGCGGTGAAGGTGGTTGGCGAGCAGCACCTCGGGAATGAGGTCCACCTGCGTCAGCTTCCGCTGGTCCAGATACAGGGTGTTTGCATCCAGCCGGCCGTCGTCCTGGCTGATAAACGAGGCCAGCCGCTCATAGGCCGACTGCGCATCCGGGTTCAACTGGGCGAACAGCTCCAGCTGGTTATAGAGAAAATAGATCAGATCACTGTGTGTCGCCGGGTCCACTTTGCGGGAGGCCTCGACCAGACAGTGCCCCGCCTCCGCCATATTCTCCATCTCGCTGTAAACATCAAACAGCACGATGTAGATGCCCACCGCATCCTCCACTTCGGGAATTGCCACCTCCAGCAGATTGATCGCCTCCAGCAGCTCCCGGTTCTCCATATAGAGGCTTTCGTAGTCCTCCATGGGGTCAAACCCGTCATTTTCCATATCCGGATCATCGTAGGCAGATGCGTTCATTTCCGCATGTAAACCCAGACACCCTCAAGAATCAAGCTGAACCTTTTGCTCTGTTTGCAGAAGGGCGTATCCCTGAATTGTTTTTTTTTTACAACCGCTGACAGCGCGGACAGCACGGACCCATGCAGCATATTTATAGGTATTTCTATTGGTGTTGCCCCTGAACGAATGCCTTATGGACTTCCAACTGCATGGGTCCCCTGGCCGTCGCGAGCGACAGCTCGGGCAGGCGCGTTTTCCGCGCGGTCAGCGGTTGTTCACCCATTCTATCGTACGACTGAACCAATTCTGAGGTTTCCGATTAGGATTACGATTACGATCAGGATTACGATGAAGAGGAATGCGGCAGAGACATCACCCCATCTCTCACGAATTCCGACATGCGCCCTGGTGCAGAAAACGCCTCCGGGCAAATGTGCTTGCATGCCATGGAGATAAAGGCAAAGGAGCGGTATGAAAATCGCCTTGGATGCCCGCTGGATCTTTCCTGAAAGCTCCGGAATCGGCCAGCATACCCGGATGTTGATCCGCACGCTTTCGACCCTGGAGACGCCTCATCAGTTTCTGCTGCTGTTTGACGACGCGGAGCGCGCCCTGCAGATCAAACAGGAAACAGACTGCGACTGGGAACATGCGGTGCTGGATTACGGGATCTTTCAGATCCGGAATCAGCTGAAACTTGCCTCTTTCCTGAAAAAAGCCCGGGTGGATCTCTATCATTCCACCAATTACATGATGCCCCTGCCGGGATTTCCCCGTTTTCGGGAAGGAAAAATCAAAGCCGTGATCACGCTGCATGATCTGATTCCTATGATTTTCCGGGATCACGCTCCCAAGTCCCGGAAAAGCCGGATGTATCCGGTCTATGCCCGGCTGATGCATGAAGTGGCCGCCCGGGCGGATGCCATCATTGCGGTCAGCGAATCCTCGGCCCGGGATGTGCGGGAGCGTCTGGGCCTTTCCGGTGCCAAAGGCGACAAGGTGCGGGTAGTCTATAACGGACTCGATCCGGTCTTTTTTGAATCCCATGCCGTTCCCCGCCACGATCCGCCGGAAATTCTCTATGTGGGACGGCTCGACCCTTACAAGAACGTGCCCCAGCTGGTGAGTGCCTTCTCCGAAGCCCGGAAACATCTGCCCCCGGGCACCCGCCTGCGGGTGATCGGTCCCCCGGACGCCCGCTACCCCGAAGCCATGTCTCTGGCCCGTTCCCTGGATCTGTTTCCGGTGATGGACTGGGAGGGGCATGTCGGGTTTCCACGCCTGCTGGAGGCCTACCGCCGGGCCGCCGTGCTGGTGCTTCCCTCCGCTTACGAAGGGTTTGGACTCCCCGTGGCCGAGGCCATGGCCTGCGGCACCCCGGTGATCTGCAGCAATGCCAGTTCCCTCCCGGAAGTGGCCGGCGATGCCGCCCGCACCGTGCCCCCGGGAGACCTGTTTGCTCTCAAAGACGCGCTGATTGATGTGATGAATGATCCCGCGCTTCAGCAGGAAATGCAGCGGCGCGGCAAGGCAATGGCAGAACGCTTCCGGTCTAAGAAAAT
>JBMTJR010000343.1:0-2261 GCA_049438565.1 Kiritimatiellia bacterium | reverse complement strand
GCATTGTTGCATAGCGCAGCCCGGATTCCGGGATAGCGGTTCGCCGCAATGGACATGCCGATGCCTGTGGTGCAGACCAACACTCCAAAGTCCGCATCCCCTCCGCTGACCGAGTGGCATACCGCATCCACATAATCCGGATAATCGACGGATGCGGAACCGTCTGCTCCCACATCCAGCGTTTCCAATCCCTGTTCATCAAGGAGCTGGACAATTTGATGTTTGACATCATATCCGCCGTGGTCTGATCCTAAAATAACTTTCATAGTTCTTCCTGCTGTTTTTTCATGGGTGAGATGACCGTAAGGAGTAGGTCTGATAAAGCGCTTTCGATTTCATCCCGGGTTTTCCGGTAACTGTCCAGATTTCCGCCAAAGGGATCCGCCACATCCCGGTCCGGTTCAGCTGTGAAACTGTGGAGGCTCCGGATTTTCCTGCCGGCCTCCGGAAACTGTTCCTGCATCAACTGCACATGCGAGCCGGTCAGGCCCACCAGAACATCCGCTTCCGAAACCAAATCCGGCGTCAGCTGACGCGCCCGGTGCCCGGAAAGGTCCAGTCCCCGTTCCTCCACCGCTTTCCGGGCCTGTTCAGTGGCCGGGGCTCCCGGATTTGCAAACAGTCCCGCAGAGGAGAATTGCAACTGAGGCAGACTGCGGCTCAGGTGACGGGCCAGGACCTCCGCCATCGGCGATCTGCAGGTGTTTCCTGTACAAACGAACAGGATTTTGGTGGGTTCTGGCTGAGACATAGGCATTCTTTAACCGAGAAATCTCCGGGGTCAAGGCAGGAGAGAAAGGAGCTGAAAAAAGCACCGGACCATGGGAATTGACCCCATGGTCCGGCAGTCCCTCCATGAGAGGGGCCGAAACAAATGACCTCAATAGCGGTAGTGGTCCGGTTTGTAAGGGCCTTCCTGAGAGAGCCCCAGATATTTGGCCTGTTTCTCGGTCAGCTTGTCAAGTTTCACGCCCAGCCGCGGAAGATGCAGACGGGCCACCTCCTCGTCCAGGTGCTTCGGCAAGACGTACAAGCCCACCGGATAGTTTTCCGTGTTTTTGTAGAGTTCAATCTGGGCCAGCACCTGATTGGTGAAACTGTTGGACATCACAAAACTGGGATGACCCGTGGCGCAACCCAGATTCATAAGACGGCCCTCGGCCAGCAGAATGATTTTGTTTCCGCTGGGAAGCAGAATCTGATCCACCTGGGCTTTGATATTCCGCCATTCGTATTTTTTCATCGCGGATACCTGAATTTCACTGTCGAAATGTCCAATATTGCAGACCACAGCGCCTTCACGCATCTGCAGCATATGTTTTTCGGTGATCACATCACAGCAACCCGTGGTGGTGACAAAAATATCCCCTTGGGTACAGGCATCATCCATGGTGGTGACTTCATAGCCGTCCATTACAGCCTGCAGGGCACAAATCGGGTCGATTTCGGTAACGATCACCCGGGCACCCTGTCCACGGAGCGCTTCCGCAGAACCTTTGCCCACATCCCCGTACCCGGCCACTACCGCGATTTTTCCACCCATCAGGATGTCCGTAGCCCGGCAAATCCCGTCAGGAAGAGAGTGCCGACAACCGTATTTGTTGTCGAATTTTGATTTGGTGACCGCATCGTTGACGTTGAAAGCGGGGAAGAGCAGTTCGCCTTTGGCATGCATCTGATAGAGACGGTGCACGCCGGTGGTAGTCTCTTCAGAAACGCCTTTGATGGAAGCGGCCAGTTTGGCAAAACGTCCGGGATTTTTCTGCAGAGCTTTGCGGAGCTGGGCGTAGAGGACTTCCTCTTCTTCACTCTCCGGAACCACATTGAGGACCTCGGGGTTCTTTTCGGCTTTGGCACCGAGATGCACAAACAGCGTCGCATCGCCTCCGTCATCCAGAATCATATTCGGATAGACATCCGGACCCCAGTCCAGAATTTTGTCCGTGTATTCCCAATATTCCTCCAGGGTTTCCCCTTTGACGGCAAAAACCGGGGTTCCATTGGCCGCAATCGCCGCCGCCGCCTCATCCTGCGTGGAGTAAATGTTGCAGCTCGCCCAGCGGACTTCGGCACCAAGGACCTGCAGGGTTTCGATCAGCATGGCCGTTTGAATGGTCATGTGCAGGGACCCGGCAATCCGGGCGCCTTTAAGAGGCTGTGATTTTCCGTACTGTTCACGCAGGGCCATCAGGCCGGGCATTTCGTTCTCCGAAAGCTCCATCTCTTTACGCCCGTAGGCGGCGACTCCAATGTCTTTGATG
>JBMTJR010000342.1:0-2267 GCA_049438565.1 Kiritimatiellia bacterium | reverse complement strand
CCGCGGACTGGTGCACCATCTGCAAGATCAACAAACTGAGGGCGCTGCACCGGGATGAAGTGATGAAAGCCTTTCAGGAAAAAGGGGTGGTGACCCTGCGGGCGGACTGGACCGCGCGGGATCCGGTGATTGCGGCCACACTCGAAAGTTACGGACGCCGGGGCGTGCCGGTCTACCTGCTGTTTGATGCGCAGCCGGGAACGCCTGCGGAGCTGTTGCCGGAAAAACTCACTCCTGAGGTGATTTTTGAGGCGCTTGACAATCTGTAATTCTGCCTCGATATTTTGTAGTCTGATTATTTAAACCCAACCTTGGAGAAATACCGAATGAAAAAATATATTGCTGCTTTGATATCCGCCTTTGCACTGACCCTCTCGTCCCAGGCTGCGGAGGCACCCGCCTTCACCCTGACCGACACCAACGGCACCGAACACTCTCTTTCCGATTTCAAAGGAAAAGTGGTGGTGCTGGAATGGTTCAACCACGGCTGTCCCTTTGTGAAGAAACATTACAGTCAGGGAAACATGCAGGCCCTGCAGAAAAGTTACACCGAGAAAGGGGTGGTGTGGCTGGCCATCTGTTCCTCCGCCGAGGGCAAACAGGGGTATGACACGGCCGAAGGGCATAACAAAACCGCCAAAGAGAAAGGCACCAACGCCACCGCGATCCTGCTGGACACCGATGGCACGGTGGGCAAAGCCTACGGGGCAAAAACCACTCCGCACATGTACGTGATCGATGCAGAAGGACAGCTGGTCTATCAGGGCGCGATTGACGACAAACGCTCCACCAACCCGGATGACATCCCCACCTCCAAAAATTACGTGGTTGCAGCCCTGGACCAGGTGCTCGCCGGACAGGCGGTGGAAGTCAGTTCCACCCCTCCCTACGGATGCAGTGTGAAGTATTGATTTTCCTTGTGGGGGTATGAAAACCCCCGATCCGGGCTGAAGATCCCCTCTTGCTTTAGGTTTGAGATTTGTGCAGGTCTGGCATAGGGGGGTGGCATGTTTCATGAACCTTTTGCCCTGGGAAATCTGCAAATTCCGAACCGTATTCTGCTGGCGCCGCTGGCGGGGGTGAGCGATGCGCCTTTCCGCCGGATCTGTTCGGAGCTTGGAGCCGGATTCACTTACATTGAAATGCTCTCCGCGGCGGGGATGCCGCATCACAACCGTAAATCAGATGAATTGATTTACCGCCATCCGACCGAGGAGATTCTGGGAGCACAAATGACCGGTGCCACCCCGGAAAAGATGGCGCTGGGGGCGCAGATTCTGATGGAAAAAAATCTGCCGGTCGACAGTCTGGATATCAATATGGGCTGTCCGGTGAAAAAAGTCGTGGGGCGGGGCTGCGGATCGGCAATCGTAAAGGATCCGGTATTGGCCGGAGAGATTCTCCAGGCAACCCGGGAGGCGGTCCCGGTCCCCGTCACCACCAAAATCCGTCTGGGATTCACCCGCTCAGAACAAACGGTGGAGGCGGTCTGCGCCTCGCTGGCGCGGGCGGGCACCCGGATGCTGACCATTCATGGCCGCACCCGCGAGGACGGGTATTAGGATGCGGTACAGTATGACCGGATCCGGGACGGGTTTGGGGCCGCAAGAGCGGTGGACCCGGAGATTGTGATGGTGGGTAACGGGAATATTTTCGATGCAGACTCCGCCCGCAGAATGAAAGAGGAGACCGGCTGTGACGCCATCATGGTCAGCCGCGGCTGCTTGGGGAATCCCTGGATTTTTGACCAGATTCTGCATGAACATCAGACGCAGCCGACCGTGGAGGCCTGGTTGGAGGTGGTGTTGCGTCATGTGCAGGTTCATTGCGAATTTTATGGCGAGGGTCATTACGCCGCCATCCGGTTCCGGAAACATCTGCTTTGGTATGTCAGTGGATATCCGGGCAGCCGCAGTCTGCGGAATGAAATTGGTCAGTTGAATGATATGCCCACGATCCGTCAGCGGCTGGAGGCGTATGCGCAGAGCCTGCCCCTGGATCTGCGCCGCTATGCGGATCAGCATGTCCCGCTGAACAAAGAGGATTATGATCCCAAACAGGAGATGGACCGGGATCATGACCGGGGCGTGGAGCATTATGAGGACGCATGAACCGGATTTTATATCAAAAGCACGAACTGGCGCATGATCAGCTTCTGCTGACCGATCACCGGGCGACTCATATTCTGCAGGTGTTGAAAGCGCAGCCTGGCGAAGAGCTGCGCACAGGGGAAACGCGGATATTCCTATGATCTTCCAGAGGGCCAA
>JBMTJR010000341.1:0-2285 GCA_049438565.1 Kiritimatiellia bacterium | reverse complement strand
AGTACAGACAGTCCGTAACCACCAAATCCGGGATGAGCTTAAAATGACGATCGTAGGTCAGCACAACCGCAGAAACCTCCAAAGCGCAGGCCGCGATATGAACGTCTTGAATGGGAAGCACAATCCCCTGACGGTCCAGGGTCCAAACCAACTCAAGGGTTCGATCCCATACCTCAGGAGTGCTTTGAATGACCAACATTTCCCCCCAAACATCCTGATAACGTTTCAAAACATTGGGAAGACGGAGACCTCTTCCGACCTCAGACATGACCATTCCACACGTAGCGAGCGTCCGGAAGGACGATACCTTATCCAGCTTATGCAACGGATCCTGTTTTGTTTTAGCGAGACGAATGTACCACGACGTCTCGACCAGTATCGGCTGGCTCAAGGTTGTGATGTCCCATATTCGATTTCAGGCTCTGCAACTTGCAGGTGATCTGCGATGGATGCAGGGTCGAACATATCAGGTAACTCATCCGTAGGGACACCTGAACCTTTTCTCAAAAGTTCGTGCAGCCGGTATCTCCGGTCGATTTCCTCCAAAGCATACTGGATCGCTGCCGTTTTCGTTTTAGAACCGGTTGATTTCATCACCCGTTCCAACAAATCGCCGTCTATATTCAATGTGAGTCTCATACATACATGATGCATACTCAATACATACAGGTCAAGGAATTTTATGAAAACAACATCTGAAGCTTTGAACACGGCCCGTTCCGGTGACCCTGCGATTTGGATTTACCTCCCTGAAACCGTCAGCGAAGGCGTGCCGGGTCCCTTATCGGGCATGCCCTTTGCCGTGAAAGACAACATCGACGTGGCCGGAATGCCCACCACCGCCGCCTGTCCGGACTACCGCTATCTCCCTGCCGAAAATGCGACAGTGGTGCAACGTCTGATCGATGCGGGAGCGGTGCCCATGGGCAAAACCAATCTGGATCAGTTTGCCACCGGGCTGGTGGGCACCCGCAGCCCCTACGGGATTCCTGCAAATGTTTTTGATCCGGCCTATATCCCCGGGGGATCCAGTTCGGGATCCGCGGTTGCGGTGGCGAGCGGGCAGGTGCCCTTTGCCCTGGGTACGGATACGGCGGGTTCCGGCAGAGTGCCGGCGGCCTTTAATGAGCTGGTGGGTCTGAAGCCGACCCGGGGACTGCTCAGTAATCATGGACTGGTGCCCGCCTGCCGCAGTCTGGACTGTATTTCGGTGTTTGCCCGGACCGTGCCGATGGCCCGGAAGGTGTTTCAGGTGGCGGCGGGCTTTGATCCCAAAGATCCCTGGAGCCGGAAAGGGGAGAGCCAGGCCCGCCGCCGGGAGCAGGTGCTGTTCGCGGTTCCCCGGGAGGAGGATTTGAATTTTTTCGGAAACCGGGAGTATGCGCGCTGTTTTGCGGAGGCCGTGGAGGGTCTGGAGCGTCTGGGCTGGGAAAAACGGGTGCTGGATTTCCGTCCTTTTCTGGAGTGTGCCCGGCTGTTGTATGAGGGTCCCTGGGTGGCGGAGCGGACTGCGGCCATTGAGTCACTTCTGAAATCCAATCCGGAGGCTCTGCTGCCGGTGACGCGTCAGATTATTGAGGGCGGATTCAAAGGCAGCGCCGTGGAGACCTTCAAAGCGCTTTACCGGTTGAAAGAATATCAGCGGATCATCGCGCCCATCTGGGAAGAGATCGACACTCTGGTCACGCCCACTGCCGGAACCCATTACCGGATCGATGAAGTCGCGGCCGATCCGGTGTCCACCAATTCCAATCTGGGGACCTATACCAACTACATGAATCTGCTGGACCTCTCCGCCATTGCGGTACCGGCGGGGCGGACTGCATCCGGAATGCCCTTTGGCATCACGCTGTGCGCGCCGGCCTTTCACGATCTGAAATTGATGGATCTGGCCCAAGAATGGATGACCGGGGAAATTCCTCCCCCGGATCGGCAGGGCTGGGTTCGTTTTGCCGTGTGCGGGGCGCACCTGAAAGGTTTCCCCCTGAATTCGCAGATCACGGACCGGGGAGGGCGCTTTGTGACCGAGGTCCGTTCAGCACCCTGCTACCGCTTCGTCGCTCTGAACACCCAGCCGCCCAAACCGGGAATGATTTACCGTCCGGAGGGAGGCGTTTCGGTGCAAATGGAATTGTGGGAAATGCCGCTGGAAACTTTCGGTTCCTTTGTGACTCTCATTTCCGCCCCGCTGGCCATGGGCACGGTATTTTTGGAGGACGGAAGCACCGTTTTGGGCTTCACCTGCGATGCCTCCGCCGCTGCGGGCAGCAAAGACATTTCGGAAC
>JBMTJR010000340.1:0-2308 GCA_049438565.1 Kiritimatiellia bacterium | reverse complement strand
CTCCTCCCACACGATATAAGAGAATTTTACTTAAATTGAGCGGGGAAACCCTCCTCAATCCCCAAACCCACATGAATTTGGATGCCGAGGTCATCCGAAACGTCGCATTGCAGATCCAGGCGGTGCGCGACCGCGGGGTGGAGGTTGCACTGGTAGTGGGGGGAGGAAATATTTACCGGGGGCTTTCAGGGGAAAAGCATGGCATCAGCCGCTCCCAGGGGGATTACATGGGAATGCTGGCCACCTGCATCAATTCACTGGCCCTGCAGGCCAGTCTGGAGCAGATCGGGGTGGAGACCCGGGTCATGTCCGCGATCACCATGCCCCGGGTGGCGGAACCTTTTATTGTGCGCCGGGCGACCCGCCATCTGAGCAAAGGCCGGGTGGTGATTTTTGCCGCCGGCACCGGAAACCCTTTCTTCACGACCGACAGCGCCGCCGCGCTCCGCGCCTCGGAAATCAGCGCTGACTGTCTGATGAAAGGCACGAAAGTGGACGGAATTTACGACAAAGATCCAGTCAAGTACCCGGATGCAAAACGGTTCGAGACCCTGACCTATCAGGATGCGATTTCCCGTCAGCTGAAAGTGATGGATACCGCCGCTTTTTCGTTATGTCAGGAAAACCATATTCCGATCGTGGTATTTGATTTTTTTAAACCCGATGAGTTGAAACGGGTGATTGACGGGGAAAATGTCGGAACCCGGATTCAGGAATAACCTCACGCAGGAGAGCAACATGGACGATATTGAAATGATCACTTTGGAAGCTGAAGAAAAGATGCAGAAGGCACTGGAATTCCTCCGGGAGGAGCTTTCCGGACTGAACACCGGAAAAGCCAGTCCGGCCATGGTGGATAAAATCACCGTGGATTATTACGGATCCCCCACCCGGATCCAGCAGCTGGGCACCATTTCCATACCTGAACCCCGCCTGCTGGTGATCTCCCCCTTCGACCCCTCCAGTCTGGGAGAAATTAACAAGGCGGTTCTCGCCGCCAACATTGGGGTCACCCCCATGAATGATGGACGGGTGATCCGGATTCCGGTGCCGGAACTCAGTGAAGAACGTCGCAAAGAAATGGTCAAAATCGCCGGTCGGAATGCCGAAGAACAACGCGTGGCCATCCGGAATGTCCGGCGGGATGCCAATGAAACGATCAAAGGATTGGAAAAGTCAGGCGATCTCACTGAGGATGACCGGGATCTCAGTCTGGCCGAAATTCAAAAGCTGACCGATAAATACGTGAAAGAGATCGACGACACTCTCTCGGCCAAAGAAAAAGAAATTCTGGCTGACTGATCCTGCTGTTTTGCCAATTCAAGCACCTCGGGATCATTTGGAGTCCGCCCTTGATTTCTTCTAAAGAAGAAGGGATTATTTAATTCATGGGAAAAGCAAAATCAGGCTTCACCTTGGTGGAAATTATGATCGTGGTCATGATTATTGGCCTGCTTGCCAGCCTGAGTTACCCCTCCTATAAAAAATCCCGCGACAATGCACAGCGGACGGTATGTATGAACAATCTTCGCATCATGCAGCATGCCCTAGACCGTTACATGATGGAGAACCCCGGAATCACCTCGATTTCCCCACGGGATCTGGAAGATTATTATTCCAAACAGCATATTCCTGAATGCCCTGCAGGGGGTACATATTCGATCGTTGTCAATGAAGATGCTATGAGTCAGTGTGACTTTGGCTTCGGTCACGAACTGTAAGCCCGGATTGCGGGTTTGCCGAAACCCCATCCCTCTTTTCTCCGCATGATTTCCCTCCAGCAACGCCTCATCGAGAGTTACACCTCTCAACCTTCAAAACTGACCGAAGAAATCCGGGAACGTCTGCCCGGAATCTGGGGAGACCAGGACCTGGTCCTCTACGCCATGGCGGATCTGAATTCCGAACAGCGGCTGTCGGAGGACTGGATTCTGCTCGGAACCCGCGACCTTTGTATCCTGCAGACAAACGGACCTGCGGAAACCCGGTGCATTCTTCCCCGGTCCAAAATCGGAAAAATCCGGGAGACTCCCAACCTCAGCGGTTTCCGCTGGCAGATCCTTTCCCGGGAAGAACCGGGAGAGGTGCTGGCCGAAGTCCGGTTCAGCCGGCGTCAGCAGCCCTGTATGGAAAACATCCGGCTGATGCTGAATGCGGAACAGGAGGTCCAGGCAGACCCGGAACTGGCGGACCGTGCCTACAGCGAATCGCTTTCCGAACCGATCCGCAGTGCCCAGGCCGCAGTGCGGGGAGACCAATTGGCGGTGATTTGGCGCCTTCTGGGGTATCTCAAACCCTATCAGCGGGA
>JBMTJR010000339.1:0-2312 GCA_049438565.1 Kiritimatiellia bacterium | reverse complement strand
ATAAAATAGGCGCCTCCTTTTCCCACTTTCATATTGGTGGCCGTGGCGGAGAGCGACAGACCGGTCAGAAAAGTGATGGAGGTGGCCATGGTGACGATCAGCAGGGTCAGCGGCAGTCCCACATTTCCCAGCACCCAGCCGAAGCGCAGGAACATGATTACCCCGAGGATGGTCAGGATGCTGGGGGTGTATACGCCCTGGAAAGTGCCGAACTGATAACCGCCGCTTTCCTCCGGAACGTTGATTTTTGGTTTTTTGGCCATAGGGAAAATTCCGCTTTCCGATCTCAAAATCCTGAACGTAATCCTGCTCGTTTACGGATTTCGATACCGATTTCGATTTTGAAGTGTTCAGGCCTTGGTGAAGGCAATCAGCTGCTCAAGTTTTTTGATGGCGGCACCGCTGTCGATGGAGTCGCCGGCTTTTTGAATGCCTTCTGCCAGGGAGGAGGCTTTTCCTCCGGTGTAAATGGCCGCGCCGGCATTCAGCAGCACGATCTCGCGTTTTGCCCCGGCGGCACCTTCGAGAATCTCCCGGGTGATCCGGGCGTTTTCCTCCGGTCCGCCTCCCTTTAATTCCTCAAGCGTGCGGACGGGAAGGCCGAAGTCCTCCGGCCCGATCTCATAAAGACTCACTTTACCGTCTTTGACTTCTCCGACGACGCTCCGGGCGGTGTTGGAAATTTCATCGAGCCCGTCCCGGCCGTGCACCACCATCAGATGCCGGGTGCCCATGCCGGCCAGCGCGTTGGCCACCAGCCCCACCATCTCTTCGTTGAAAACGCCCAAGACTCCCCGGCGGGTACTTGCGGGATTGCTCATGGGGCCGAGCACATTAAACAGCGTGCGGATGCCGATTTCCCGTCGGGGGCCCACGGCATGTTTCATGGCCGGATGCAGAGAAGGGGCAAACAGAAAGGCCAGCCCGATTTCTTCAAGGCAGGCGCCCATGCGTTCGGGCTCGATTGCGATATTCACTCCGAGCGCGGTCAGCACATCCGCCGAGCCGCTGAGACTGGAGACGTTGCGGTTTCCATGTTTGGCCACAGGAACTCCCGCTCCGGCAGTGACAAAGGCGGCGGTGGTGGAGATGTTGAAGGTGTGCAGTCCGTCGCCTCCGGTTCCGCAGGTGTCCACCGCGTCGGGATGGACCGAAGTGACGGGCGTAAAAGCCTCCCGCATGGCCTGGGCCGCGCCGGCAATCACTTCCGGAGACTCTCCGCGCAGGCGGAGGGCGGTAAGAAACGCGGCAATTTGCGCGGAGGTGGCTTCCCCCTGCATGATCAGGGTCAGGGCGTTGTAGGCGTCTTCCCGACCCAGTTCGCGGCCTTCGATGAGCTGTTGAATAAAGTTTTTCATGCTGGAGGTTCCGTGAGCTGGTATTTCTGACATTCTTCAAAAGCAAAGCGGTCGGTGCAGCCGGCCACATAATCACAGACCGTACGGTGAAGTCCCTCGCTTGCCAGCCGTTTTTTCGCTTTTTCTCCCAAATGATCCGGGTGCTGGAGGTAATGTTCAAACAGGCGGGTCATCAGACGCACCGCATGGTCACCGGCCCGGGCCACCTCGGGGTGCATGTACATCTTTTCAAACAGAAAACTGCGGTAGGGTTTCAGCAGTTCGGTGAATTCGGGGCTGAAGGCGACCAGCCGGTCCGGCGCCTGCATTACTTCGGCCACGGATTGGGGGTTCCATGCCTCCAGACGCGATGCCGCCTGACGCAGCACATCCTCCACCTGCAGGGTAAACAGCATGCGGATCACACTGTAGCGGAGACGGTGGGCCTCCGCGGCGGGATACAGCGCATGCACCCGTTCCTCCGCCATGCGCCAGAGTTTGATCTCCCGGAGCTGATCCAGACTGATCAAACCCGCATCCAGTCCGTCCTCCGCATCGTGGGCATGATAGGAAATGTTGTCGGCCACATCCGCAATCTGACCTTCGACCATTTGCCAGGGACCCAGCGCGAATCCATCCAGTTCGGCTCCGGGATCGCGGCTCAGATGTTTGCAGAGTCCGGCCCGCACCTCCCAGGTCAGGTTCAGTCCGTTGAATTCCGGATAGGTCTCCTCCAGCTCCTCCACCCAGCGCAGGCTCTGCAGATTGTGATCGAATCCGCCGTGATCCCGCATCAGTTTGTCCAGGGCCCGTTCCCCCGCGTGACCAAAAGGGCTGTGACCGATGTCATGGGCCAGGGAAATGGCGGCGGCAAGGTCCTCATTGGCGCGCAGGGCCCGGGCGAGGGTGCGGGCCACCTGGGTCATTTCCATGGTGTGGGTCAGGCGGGTGCGGTAATGGTCCTGGGTGCCGATG
>JBMTJR010000338.1:0-2318 GCA_049438565.1 Kiritimatiellia bacterium | reverse complement strand
ACGGAGTGTTTCAGAGCGGGGCTATAGGGGTTGAAATTTTCGTGCCCTTTCGCGGTAAACCAAAAATTTCTGGCTACGCTATTTTTGAAAATGCTCTAACTTTCGCTCCCCTCGTTGGCGGGGCTCCCCTCTCCCTCTGCCAGCTCGATGCCCCGGCGGTCCATGTGTCCAATCGCCGGAATAAACATCAGCGTCGAAATCACAATCAGCGCCATGCCCATGAAACTCACCTGCCGGATACTGAACGCGGCAATCAGGGCATAGCCCAGAAACGGGGCCAGGCTGCCCCGCAGTCCGGTGCTGAACATGTGCACACTCATATAGGCGGAAGTCTGACCGGGACCGGCCAGTTTGGTCACCCACAGCGACCATGCAATCCGCCCCCCGGCCATTGCGGTTCCCAGCAGAGCCATACTGAACCCCATTACATACAAATTCCGGGTGCTGAAAAAGAGTCCGACCGAAAGGAGAAACAGCACATTCAGCATGATGCGCAAATGGACCAGATTCCAGCGGTCAAACATTTTTCCCAGCGCCCGGGAGGCGAGCAGACGGCAGACCAGCGGGATCGCCCCGGTAATCAGCAGAACCGCCTGATTGCTGGCATCAATCCCGAAGCGGGGATTGGCCATGTATTCCGTGCGCAGCGGCAGGGTCATCAGATTTCCAAATCCCAGCAGCATCCAGGAGCTGAGCAGCCAGCCGAAAAGTCGGTCGCGCCAGGCCAGACTCAGATTTCGCAGAGGCCGCCCCACTTTGTCCACATGCAAAGGCTCTGAAGGGATCTGCAGCAGGCAGAGCGCCGACAGTCCGCAGCAGGCGGCGGCCAGCAGCATCAGTCCCTTGAAACTCTCCAGGCGCAAGTCCAGCATCTGCCCGGCCACCAGATTGGCAATCACACTCACCCCGCCGGCAATAATAAACACGGTGCCGATCCGGTGACCCCGCTGCTGGGTGGTGAAATGAGTCGAATACATTTCCGTGTACATCGGCGTGTACTGCACCATGACCATTTGGGCGGCGGAAACCAGAATCACAAACGCAATGCCGCTGGAAAACCAGGGAATCAAAAACAGAAGCAGACCGGTGCAGACAAAAATCAGCGCCATGGCCTGATGGATCGGCCGACGGGTGTGCGCAAACAGACTGAGGGTCAATGGAGTAAACAGAAAGCCCAGAAATCCGGCCGCACTGATCACACTTTTGGCCACCGTTCCCATGTCGTAATACCGGATGGCCACCAGCAGGGCCACCGCCGCACCGGGCTGCCAGATGATTTCAATGATCCCGGTGAACAGACTGCGGATGCGCTCCCAGAAATAGGTTCTTTCCGCCAGCGCTTCGGCCGTGAATCCCGCCGTGTTCACTGTACCAGCAATCCGTAGGCTTCCTGATACTTGGCCAGCGTTTTGCGGATCACCTCGTCCGGCAGAGTGACCGGAGTCTGTTTGTCAAAATCAATGGAGAGCAGATAGTTGCGGACAAACTGCTTGTCAAAACTGGGCTGATCCCGTCCCGGGGCATAACCTTCCGCCGGCCAGAAGCGTGAGCTGTCGGGGGTGAGAATTTCATCTCCCAGCACCACCTCCCCCGCCTCATTGAGACCGAATTCAAACTTGGTGTCGGCGAGCAGAATTCCGCGTTCCGCCGCATAAGCGGAGGCTTCCGCATAGAGTTTCAGCGCCAGAGCCTCCACCCGTTCCGCGGCCGCATCGCCCATAATTTCCCGGGCCCGGGCGGGAGGGATATTGATGTCATGTCCGCCCAGCTCCGCTTTGGTGCTGGGCGTGTAAATGGGAATCGGAAGCCTGTCACACTGCTGCAGTCCACCCGGAAGCGGAATACCGCAGACGGTTCCGTCCTGCTGATAAGAACCCCAGCCGGATCCGGCCAGATACCCCCGCACAATCGCCTCGACCGGCAGAATTTTCAAGCGCTTCACCAGCATGGAGCGTCCTTCAAGCTGATCCGCATACTGACGAACCGTTTCCGGCATTTCCGCGAGATCCGCAGTGACAAAATGATGCGCAATCCGGTCCCCCAGCCACTCAAACCAGAAGCAACTGATCTGGGTAAGCAGGATTCCTTTGCCCGGAATTCCGTTTTTCATGATCACATCAAAAGCTGAAATCCGGTCTGTGGCCACAAACAGGAGATGTTCATCATCGACTTCATACACATCGCGGACTTTGCCGCGGGCGAGCAGTTTCAGATCCGGACAAACGGTTTCGATCAAGGCGGTGGAAGGAAGAGGAATTTCTTTCATGGCAATGCAGTTTGACAGCTGATCTCCCTCGATATGCGCAGGGGCAGACAAT
>JBMTJR010000337.1:0-2322 GCA_049438565.1 Kiritimatiellia bacterium | reverse complement strand
CCGTGCAACCCTGCCGCGGGGCGCAGTTCTGTTTCAATGCTCTTGCCTTTCCCGTCCGCTCCATTATGTAGTAGTCCCTTTATTTGACTTTTGCGGATTTTGCCATATTACCTGCAAATCTCTATCAACTTACTAGGGTTTACTTTTTATGACCATTCCCCCGCTTGCCGCAGGTGTCGGACCGCTGACACCGGAACAACAACAGAAACTGAATGAACTGCTGGCTTCGCTCGCTCCGGAGCAGGCCTCCTGGCTCTGCGGATACCTCGCAGGCGTCAATGCCTCCTCCGCAGGGAAGGGGATTGCCGCCGCTGCGGCGGCACCTTCCGCCGCAGCCGGACAGGAGTCGGTCACGGTGCTGTTCGGATCCCAGACCGGAAATTCCGAGGGGATTGCCAGCAATTTGGTGGAGGCCCTGCAGTCCAAAGGCGTTTCCGCGGTGCTGGCCGACATGGGAACGTATAAAACCCAGAATCTGAAAACGGAAAAAAATCTCTGCGTGGTGGTGAGCACCCACGGGGAGGGGGATCCCCCGGACACCGCGATGGATCTGCACGCGTTTCTGCACGGACGCCGGGCTCCCAAAATGGACGGTGCCACGGTGGCGGTGCTGTCGCTGGGGGACAGCAGCTATGAATTTTTCTGCAAAACCGGAAAAGATTTTGATGAGCGGCTGGTGGAGCTGGGGGCGGTCCGGCTCCTCGACCGGGTGGATTGCGATGTCGACTACGAAGAAAAAGCGGAAGCCTGGGTGGCGGAAGTCGCGGAAAAATTTGCCAGCAAGCTGGCCGGCGCGGTGGCGGTTCCCGCAACTGCGGTACACGCCTCTGCCCCGGCGGTCAGCGAATTCTCCAAGAAAAATCCCTTTCCGGCTCCGCTGCTGGAACGCATCAACCTGAATGGAAAAGGTTCCAGCAAAGAAACCCTGCACCTGGAACTCCTGCTGGAGGGAAGCGGACTGAGCTATCAGCCCGGAGACGCCCTGGGGGTGATTCCCAGCAACGATGTCGGGGTGGTGGAGGAAGTGATTGCCGCCCTCGGAGCCAATCCCGACGAGGATGTGGTGACCTCCGCCGGAATCGAAAGTTTCCGCGACGCGCTGATGAGCCGCTATGAAATCACCACCATCACCCGTCCTTTCCTGCGGGGATATGCGGACCTGGCGGAGAGCAAAGAACTTTCCGCCCTGATTGCGGACAGCGACAAACTCAACGACTGGATGTACGGACGGGAGATCATCGACGTGCTGCAGACCTGGCCGGTGAAGGGGCTTCCCACCGGTGAATTCACCGATCTCCTGCGCAAACTGCCGCCGCGGCTTTACTCGATTGCCTCCAGCCTGAATGCCCATCCCGACGAGGTGCATCTCTGTGTGGGGGTGACCCGCTATGAGGCGCATGGACGCATCCGCAAAGGAGTCTGTTCCACCTACCTCGCGGACCGGGTCGGACTGGACGAAACCATCCGGGTCTATGTGGACGCCAACAAAAATTTCAAACTGCCGGCCTCCATCGACACGCCGGTGATCATGGTGGGTCCCGGAACCGGCGTGGCTCCTTTCCGCGCCTTTGTGGAGGAGCGCGAAATTCAGGGCGGCGGCAAGAACTGGCTGTTCTTCGGCGAGCAGCATTTTGACACCGACTTCCTGTATCAGATCGAATGGCAGCAGTGGCTGAAAAACGGAATTCTTGACCGGGTGGATGTGGCATTCAGCCGGGATCAGAAAGAGAAACTTTATGTGCAGCACCGCATGCAGGAACAGGCGGCGAAACTGTATGCCTGGCTGGAGGAGGGGGCGCATTTCTACGTCTGCGGGGATGAAAGCCGTATGGCGCATGATGTGCACCAGACCCTGATCAATATCGTGCAGGCGCAGGGTGGAAAATCTGCGGAAGAAGCCGATTCCTACGTGAAACAGATGCAGAAAGACCGCCGTTATCAGCGGGATGTCTACTAACCTTTCCGGGTTCTCTTTCCCCCATGTCCTTTTTTTCTTCAGCCGAATCCAAGAAACAGCGCAAGCACATTGAGCATGCCATCTTTCAGGTGAAATATGCGCGGCGGATGAAGGAGGATCTGCTGACCCCGGATGTGAAAGAGCGTTTGCGCTCCCTGCAGCGGGATCTCAAAGGTCATCTGAAAGCAAAGCGTTATGCGGAGGGGGTCGCGCTTTCGGACAATGCGGTGACGCTGGCCCGGGAAGTGCATCCCGCCCCGCGGGGCGCGTACGGACTGCGGGAAAACATTGAAGTGATTGTGGTGGTCCTCGCGGTGGCCCTGGGTTTCCGCACCTATTTCTTTCAGCCTTACCAGATTCCCACC
>JBMTJR010000336.1:0-2327 GCA_049438565.1 Kiritimatiellia bacterium | reverse complement strand
TTCTCGCGGAGGTCCAGAAACTGAATGCGGCACCGGACATTCACGGAATTCTGGTTCAGCTTCCCCTTCCCGACAGCTCCATCGAAGAGGAGGTTCTCAACACCATTCTTCCGGAGAAGGATGTGGATGGTTTCCACCCAGTCAGTGTCGGAAAAATGATGCTGGGGCTCCCCACATTTCTGCCCTGTACGCCCCATGGGATCCTGCATTTGCTCCAACGCAGCGGCATCTCCTGCAAGGGCAAACACGTGGTGGTGGTCGGACGGAGCAACATCGTGGGCCGCCCGCTTTCCAATCTGCTCAGCCTGAAAAATGATCTGGGCAATGCAACCGTCACGCTCTGTCATACGGGAACTCCGGATATCGCAAAGTACACCCGGGAAGCGGACATTGTGATTGCCGCGGTGGGCCGGCCCGAAGTCATCACCGCCGATATGGTCCGGGAGGGGGCTGTGGTGGTGGATGTGGGGGTGAACCGGGTGGAGGATGCCTCCAAACAGCGGGGATTCCGTCTGGTCGGGGATTGTGACTATGCCTCCATGTTCGACAAAGTCTCCGCAATTACCCCGGTACCCGGCGGCGTGGGGCCCATGACCATCACCATGCTGCTCTACAACACGCTCGAATCCGCCCGGAATCATCTGAACACCTGAACCTTTTTCCTGCGTAAGGTTCTGCATCCCCTTCCGATCGATGGGCATGAATAATTCTGTACTGATTCTTGGCGCGGGCATATCCGGTCTCACGGCCGCGCGGTATTTGCGGGACCGCGAAATGAATGTGGTGCTGGTGGACAAAGGCCGCGGCGTCGGGGGCCGGGTGGCCACTCGCTGGAAAGGAACTCCGGACCGGATTGAAGGCAGATGGGATCATGGGGCCCAGTTTGTCAGCCTCCGCAGCCGCGCGCTCAAACAGCATTTGGCTGACTGGGGATGTCTGGATCTGCTAGAGTCCTGGATGCCCGGACACTCGGATCCCTCGATCCCGAGAATGCGTCCGAAGGAGGGAATGAATGCTTTCCCCAAAAAACTGGCGGAAGGTCTGGAAATTCACCGGGGTCAGCGCATCCTGAAAATCGAACAACAGGAAAACGGCTGGATGGCTCACTCGGAATCCGGAGAAATCTTTCAGGCGGCTCAGATGCTGAGCACGATACCGATGCCTCAATTCCTGGACCTTGCCCGTCAATCCTCCCTTTCCCTGCTTCCCGGGGAATTTAGCTGTCTGAGCTCTGTGCAGTACGAACGCTGTCTGACCCTTTTGATCGAACTCGAAGGTCCCTCCGGTCTCAGCCAGCCCGGATATCTGAGAGTGAATTCGGGCATCCTGGAGACCATCTCCGACCAGCAGCTCAAAGGCATCTCCAACGATCCTCTGCTGGTTGCGCATGCCACCCCCGCATTCAGTCTGGAGTGGTACGACCGGGACCGGAATGCCGCCGCCTCGGTTCTCCGCGCGGCGGTTCAGGAAAAGATTTCCTCCCGCATCCGCAATGTGCAGATTCACGGCTGGAAATTTGCCAAACCGGTTCAACGTATCCCGGAGAATTTTCTCCAGCTCGACAACGGGATCCTGCTTGCGGGTGACGGTTTCGCGGCGGGAGATTCAGAAATCCCTGCCGACCTGCATCCCCGCATCGAAAGTGCCATGCTTTCAGGAATTTCGGCGGCGAAGGCTCTTCTTTCTCTACCAACCGGTCACTGAAACCGATAGGGGTTGAAATAGATTTTTTCCACTTCGGACAACGGAATTTTCCGGGTCCCCTCCCACCCTTCCCTTTTGACCGTGAGGCTGTCCCCGGTCCCGTCCAGCATCTCCGCGACAAAGTTTTCTGTTCCCGCCGACATTTGAATACGGATATGTGCACTTTTGCGCAAAATATCTTTTCGGTCTTCTACCGCCTGGATCCAGGCGGAAATCCTCCCGGAATCCATCTTCGTTTTTTCCCCGGCCTGCAGCAGTTCCAATTCCCATTTGCCCTCTGCATCCGTCCCGGACCAGTCCACCTCCAGAAAATCCTGATTGGCAAAATAAACTCTCCCGGAACTTCCTGATGCCAGCGGTTCAAGATCATTTACCAACGGAATATTGTGGTGGCTCAGCAGGATTTCCTGAACATACAATTTGCTGTCGGCATTCTGACTCTCCACCCCCAGAATCAAAGAGATGGCATCCCCGGTTTCAGGATAATGCGGAAAACTCCATTCCTCCATCAGCCTCCCGGCCGATTCGACCCTTAATTTTTGCCGGGAAAAATCGTACGCAAAGGTCAGGTCCATTTCAACCGACTGCGCATCAAATTCATTCCATACTCCTTTTCCTCCCTC
>JBMTJR010000335.1:0-2335 GCA_049438565.1 Kiritimatiellia bacterium | reverse complement strand
AATGACCTCCCTCTCCGGACTTGCAGGAGAACAAGCCGGTTCTGATGCGGTGCATGACCGGCTGCGCAATGAGTTCTGCCTTCTCGGAAACCCCCATTTTCACCGGAGATGTCTGCAGAAAAATCAGGCCATTCTCGGTGAGGGCTGGGGACCGGTCTTTCTGTGGGGGACACAGCGGCCGCGCATGATCCGATGGGCACAGAACAGCCGTAGCTTCGGCGTGTTTATCCCGGTTTGTGGATCAGGAGATCATCTGCTGGAGTTCGATCTGCTCATTCACACCATTCTCCCGATTGAGGATTCATTGTCTCTTTCTGCCGGCAACGGGAAAATCAGCTATACACTTGCCTCGATCAGCGATCCGGATTTCGAGCAAGCTTTCCGGCTTTCCGCGGTGATCCGCGCTGAATGGATTCCCAAACCATCCAGGTTTTTCTATCTGGAAATTCAAATCACGGAAGAGGCGTACCGCCGATCCGCCGAAATCCATCCGGACCCGGTCTATTTATTTGCCACGGACCTGCCTCGCACCCGGTCTGAAATTCATTAAATTCTTACAACCACGCTTATGTCATTTCCTCTTTCCCGTCCTGTTCTCGTCACTGGGGCCTCCGGTCTGATCGGGTCCGACGTTTGCGTCTTTCTTCACAGACAGGGCTGTGTCGTCCACGGGATCGATAACAATCAGCGCGCTGTTTTTTTCGGTCCGCAGGGAGACACGCGTTGGAATCTTCAACGCCTGCAAACCCAACTGAAAGGATACGTCCACCACGAAATAGATATTCGCAACCGTGCGGGGCTTGCAAAACTGATCTCTGATCTCAAACCCGGGGCGGTGGTTCACTGTGCGGCACAGCCCTCGCATGACCGGGCCGCAGCCATTCCTTTTGATGATTTTGACACCAATGCGGTCGGCACCCTGAATCTGCTGGAGGCCTGCCGGCGTGCCTGTCCCGATTCCCCGTTTATCCATATGTCGACGAACAAAGTTTACGGAGACAGACCCAACACGATTCGTCTCAAAGAACTGAACACCCGATGGGAGTTTGACGACAAAAACTACGCGAACGGAATTGATGAAACTTTCCCGATTGATCAGTCCCGGCACTCTCTCTTCGGAGCATCAAAGGTTGCCGCCGATGTGATGGTTCAGGAATACGGCCGCTACTTTGATATGCCCACCTGCTGCCTGCGCGGGGGCTGCCTGACCGGACCCAACCATTCCGGTGTGGAGCTGCACGGATTTCTGAGCTATCTGGTCAAATGCAATCTGGAGGGGATCCCCTACAAAATTTACGGATATCAGGGGAAGCAGGTAAGAGACAATATCCACAGCGAAGATGTGGCGCGGTTCATTCTGGAGTTTATCAAGGCCCCCCGCCGTGGCGAAGTGTATAATATCGGAGGCGGGAAAAACAATACCTGCTCCATCCTTGAAGCCTTTGAGATCGTGGAAACGCTCAGCGGGCGTAAACAGTGTTTTTCCTATGTGAATGAACACCGGAATGGCGATCATATCTGCTACTACAGTGATCTCAGGAAACTGAAGTCCCATTATCCACAATGGGACGTGACGATTTCCCTGACCGAGACCCTTCGTCAAATTCTGGAAGCTTGGAAATCCCGTTCAAACAACTGTATGTAAAAGAAAGTGGACAGGGAATTGCTTTTCGCGCATGAACTGCGGGAGAAGTTTGCGGGAAACAGCAAAGGCTCTAGGTTTCCACCCACCCCAGTTCCCGCAGCAGATTCATCAGCACGGGTTCCACCTGTTTCCGGAGTTGTGGATTGGCGTAGGCGATCCAGTTGCACTCGGTCAGGGTGTCGAAGGGGGCGTCCAGCGGGGCGCCGGCGGCGTCGGTGACGATGATTCCGCTCTCCTCCAGAATCAGCAGTCCGGCCATGTCGTAGGGATGACAGGTCAGCCCCCGCCGTTTGCCGGCAAAGCGGGGGGAATTGAAAAGCAGAGGCCGAAGATCCGCACAGAAGCGGTCCCGGCCCGCCAGCAGTTCCACCCACTGTCCTCCGGTGGAGATATACTGATCCTCGTAGCCCAGCACCTCCCCTTCCCCCGCATCGGGGAAGAGGCGCTCCCACAAAGCGTCCTCCAGTTCCGCAGTTTCTTTTCGGCCATTGGGAAAAAAGCGGGAGATCTGGGCGAAACCGCCGCGCAGGGTGTTTCCGTCGTACGGAACATACGCCAGTTCCTGTTCCGAATCCCGGAAAAACAGAGAGTGACGTCGGGCCTCCCGCCCCTGCCCCCGCACCGCGCAAATCAGATCCGCAAAACCTGCGCGGCTGTTGGGCAGTTCCGCCAGAACCGCGCATTCGACGT
>JBMTJR010000334.1:0-2340 GCA_049438565.1 Kiritimatiellia bacterium | reverse complement strand
CGAAATTATCGAGGACATCCAAAAGGAAATCACCGACCCCTCCACCGCCATGGATCTGCTGGACCGTTTTTTCAGTATAGACGGCGCCATTGCGGAACGCTGTGACGATTCCGGCGGTGAACTGACGATGGTGTTCGGTATTCAGGCAACCGAAGCCTATTTGAATGTCGCCGCCAGGTCCGAGGAGGATGATGTCCAGCTGACCGCGCGTATCCTGAAGCTGGCGGAGAAAAACAATTATGGTTTGCGGGATGAACTTTTGGCGGACTTCCCGAACCTGCTCACAGACGAGGGATGCCGGAACCTGGCGTAACAGCTGCTTCAACCCCGTGGGGATGACACCCCCTCTTCCTCAATCCACTTAGTGGAAGCCTGTGCCAAAAAACTGAAAGATGCGGAATTGTTCAGACGCGCGCGCTTTCGTTCCCGCTATGGGTTGATGAACCGGGACCACCTCGACATTGCGGAGATCCATTTCGCCAAAAAAGACTATGCGCGCGCGCAGGAGGCGTTGGACCAGTGCGGCTCCCACCTGAACATTGACGGACGAAGAGAGGATTTGCAGCTGCGTATCTGGGAAAAACAGGGCAGGGGGGATGAGATATGCGGCCTGCTCCGTGAACAGTTTCTACGCCATCCGTCGGAGGAGCTTTTGAACAGGCTGACCTCGATGGGCACGAAGAAAGCCGACCTCCTGGAGGCGCTTTCCGATCATCAGAACACCGCGGACCGGTTCGACGCGCATGCTGTCGGGTTTTTACTGAAACATGGCTGCCGTTCACAGGCGGAATCCGCTGTGTTCCATCATGCGGGCAGGATTTGGGGCGGAGATACCGTAAACCTGCGCTCGCTTTCCGAAGCTTTGGTCAAAGTACGGTCTCCACTGGCTGCGAGTATCGTGCTGCGGGCGTTGCTCACGGATATTCTGGATCCACCGCGCCGGAAGGCCTACGGACACGCCGCGCGTTATTACCACAGGCTCAATATGCTGGCGCCCTCCATTAAAGACTGGGGGCCTGTGCCGTCCCATGCGGACTTCAAGACTGACTTCGATGCCCGCCATAAGCGGAAGCACGCCTTCTGGGCGAACGTGAATCCTCCATCATGACAAAGATCGCGACCCCGACCCTGTGCACTAAAGTCATGGTTTCAGGAGTCCAAAAAAACTCTATCATTGACACAAAGTTAGAAGGTAATACAGTATGAGTTATGAGAACTACGATCATACTGGATGACAAATTGGGGGAAAGGTTGCGGAGCGAGGCCCGTCGACGAAAGCAGAGTTTCAGTGCGTTTCTGGCTGAGGCCGGACGGAAAGCTCTTGGCGAGTCGGAGCACTCATCCGGAGGAGAGCATTTTGAATTGATCACTTATGGAGAGGGCGGGGTGTATCCCGGCGTGAATCTGAATCAAACGGGTGGATTGTTGGCCGCAGAGGATGAGGAGATCTACCGCACATGATTCTCCCGGACGTGAATGTGCTGGTGTATGCCCACCGTCCGGATTCCATTCATAATCACGGGGAATACGCCGCGTGGCTGACCCGCGTGGCGGAATCCCCCCAGGCCTTTGGCCTTTCGGAGGCCGTGCTCAGCGGTTTTGTCCGGGTGGTTACAAATCCCAGAATCTTCAAACATCCCACGCCCCCCGGGGTTGCGATCACATTTTGTGAGCGATTGCGGAACCGTCCCCAGGCCCGGATTCTGAAACCCGGAGAGGGGAATTGGGACATCTTCCGCTCATTGTGCACGGAGCCGGGCGTGAAAGGAAAGCTGGTGGCCGATGCCTGGCATGCCGCACTGGCGCTGGAAACCGATTGTGAATGGATCACCTGTGACAGTGACTTCGCCCGATTTCCCGGACTGCGCTGGCGGCATCCCCTTTCCAGCCCTGTCGGAACGTAACGTAATTGAAAAACCGATTTTCTGGGCCGATGAATCAATCCGAGTGAGTCACGCCTCCGGCGGGGCAGGCGGTACATGCCAAAAAATACTAGATCGTACCCAGTGCCTCCAGGGCGCGGTCCCGGGCGGCGAAATGATCCACCATGGGGGCGGGGTAGGCTTTGGGCGGACTGCTGCTTTCCCAGGGGGCGTGAATGTCTTCGTCGGACAGTCCGCGCAGTTCCGGAACCCAGCGGCGGATGTAGGTGCCGGAGGCGTCGAATTTTTTGCTCTGCAGCATGGGATTGAAGACCCGGAAGTAGGGCGCCGCATCGGCACCGCAGCCGCCGGCCCACTGCCAGCCCAGGGTGTTGTTGGCGAGGTCGGCATCCACCAGGGTGTCCCAGAACCATTCGGCCCCCTCCTGCCAGGAGATCAGGAGATCTTTGACCAGAAA
>JBMTJR010000333.1:0-2341 GCA_049438565.1 Kiritimatiellia bacterium | reverse complement strand
GATACTGGAACGGCACAAGCGAACCGGTGCTGTGTATCCTGATCGCTGGTCTAGACCGGGACAACCTGATCCAACTGGGATCTGAGCTGGCCCAGACCTTCGAGCAGCACTCCGTGGGATTGTGCCATGATAACACCTACACCCGTATCCTGCCGGTCGCAAAGGGGAGGCCACTCGATCAGTTCCGCCTTTCCAGATTCAAGCAGTTACTCGACCAAGGGGTGGAGTTTGAGGCGTTGCCGCTGGAGTTGCAGCGCTGGTGGAAAAACCGGTACTGATCCCTATGACACGCTGCAGGCTTTTCACCTCCCACGAAATCCTTCACACCACATACAGGGAACGACCCCCAACATACCTAAACCCTATTGGAGAACATCATGAAGAAGCACATTTGGATCGCAGGACAGGAATTCGAATTGGAGTTTGTCATCGGCGGAGGCACCACCCGGGTGCGACTGGATTCGGACGACACCTGGTACGGGCACCACGACACACAATATACATGGGTGGAGAACGATATTTATCCGGGTACACCGCCCTGGCCGGAATCCGTGCTATCGGAACTTGAGACTTATCTGGTGCACCATTGCGAGAAGCGGAGGGCTTTCTGCCGTCCCGCCTGTGACAGCAAGTGGAGCAATCCTCCACTCTCGGAAAAAGAGTGGGCCGCCGGAGCCCCGCCCAAAGGACCTCGCATCGAATGGAGCCCGGAACTGCTGCAGTTCGAACTGGAGCGGGCGTTGGGGAAAGGCTATCTGGTGCTGCCCTCCAGCACCCTGACTCAACTGGAGGTTTTCACTCACGCCTTCGATTCCACCGCCACCGTGGACATCCCGCCCACCGGGCATGTCATCCTGCGGTTCTCCGGAACGTGCAAGGCAAGGGGAAAAGGGACAGCCCGTGAATTTTAGCATTTCTACTCACCATCCTTCTCCCACCACTGGAACCATCGGTTCTCCCCAATCCTCCTCCGGATTCTCCATCAGGATGCGGATGAGTTCAGGGATAAAATCATGGAGGATGCGGACGGCGGAGGTGAGTTGTTCTCGGTTGGTCTGGCTGTTCCAGGTGGCGCCACCGTGGATGAGCGGGTTGCGGAGGGTGTAGAGGCGGTCGAAGAGGATGGAGAGGAAGGTGGCGGTCTTTTTCGTGACCAGGGCCTGCTGGGCGCTGCGTTTGCTGCCGGCGAACAGGCGCTCCCATTCCGTTTCGGACAGGCGTCCCTGTTGATAGCTCCAGAAGGGGCCGAAGACGTAGCGGTTGTCCACAAACACCCGGATGCGGTTGGCAAAATTCTCCCGGGCAAGGTTGAGGATGCGGTTGTCGGTGTTACAAGGGTCAAACAGCATGCGCCAGTTCTGAAGCGGGTTGAATTTTTTGGGTGAGGTTCTTTTTTTCACCGGCAAGAGCCCGGAAATCACATTCGACCTGGATACCATGCCAGAATTGCTCGGATTGGCCGAAAAACGCACCAAAGCGGATGGACATCGCAGGCGTAATCGAGCGGCGGCCTTTTACAATTTCATTGATCGCACGGGGTGCAACGCCGATCGCGCGGGCCATGGCATTTTGTGAAATCCCCATGGGGATGAGGTATTCCTCGAGCAGAATTTCGCCGGGAGTGATGGGTATTTTCATGATTTATATACTATGACGTTACAGGGGTGCAGTCAATGGTAATCTGTAATCGAAACATCTTCCGGCCCCTGATCCGTCCAGCGAAAAACAATCCGCCACTGATCGTTGATCCGGATGGAATGAAATCCTTTCAAATTACCCTTCAAAGGTTCCAAACGGTTCCCCGGAGGAACCCGCAAATCATCCAGCGTCATGGC
The DNA here is from genome assembly GCA_049438565.1 of Kiritimatiellia bacterium. Taxonomy (GTDB): domain Bacteria; phylum Verrucomicrobiota; class Kiritimatiellia; order SS1-B-03-39; family UBA6053; genus UBA6053. The sequence continues at coordinate 506 of JBMTJR010000333.1, read as the reverse complement.
GCGGTTCATCTGAATCAGTTTCCGCAAGGCCACCCGAGTGATGGAGGAATATCGACGGCTCTTTTCAGCCTTGAACAGTTGTTCCGTTTCTTTGTCGGAAAAGCTCTGGATCATCTCAGGCCCCTCCCACCACCGGAACCATCGGCTCCCCCCAGTCCTCATCCGGATGCTCCATGAGGATACGGATCAGTTCGGGGACGATGTCGTGGAGAATGCGGACGGCGGAGCTGAGCTGTTCGCGATTGGTCTGGCTGTTCCAGGTGGCGCCGCCAGAACTGCGCAGATTGCGCAGGGAGCAGAAATCATCCGGTACCATTCGAAACCTCATATCAGAACCTTGGCAGAAGCCTTCCCTTCCCGCAACCGGAAAAAGGGGGGGCGGGATTTTTTTGGGGGGCGGGGTCATTTCCGGGTGAAGTTGAAGGTGATTTGGTATTTTTTGGCTTTGGGAGTTCGTGCCTGGTCTTTGCGGATCTCTTCGGCATGTTCTTCGAGAAGGCGCTGGG
>JBMTJR010000332.1:0-2342 GCA_049438565.1 Kiritimatiellia bacterium | reverse complement strand
TTGCATTCACCCGGATGGCTGGAGAAACCTCTTTTGCCATGTACACCGCCAGCCACTCGGTGAAATTATTCACGGCCGCTTTGGCGGCGGCATACCCCACAACCCGGGTCAGAGGCTTGAAGGCGGTCATGGAGGAGATATTAATGATCGTTCCGGACTGTTGCTCCTTCATGATTTTTCCGAAAATCTGACAGGGAAGCACGGTTCCGATCAGATTCAATTCGGTCACAAAGCGAAAGGCCTCCGGGGCGAGGTCAAAGAAGCTGTTTTTACCCGGCATCGCGGTGGCATCCGGATGATTTCCACCCGCCCCGTTCACCAGCAGATCCACCCTACCCCAGGCCGACATCACAGCCTGGGCGGCGGACTCCAGAGACTCCTGGGAGGTGACATCTCCGGCCAGCGCGATGGCGGTTCCTCCCTCCGCTTCGATATCGGACGTCAGGGTTTTGAGCTTTTCCGCATTGCGGCTGAGCAGCGCCACTTTGCATCCCTGACGCGCAAGCTCTTTGGCCATTGCGGAAATCAGTACGCCATTCGCACCGGTGACCACGGCCACCTGATCTTTTAAATCAAACATCTTCAGGGTCTCCATTACACGTCGTAGGTGGAGGCGGAAGTGTGCCCGCCGCGTCCGGTCCAGTTAGTGTGGAAGAATTCTCCACGGGGTTTGTCAAGACGCTCATAGGTGTGCGCCCCGAAGTAATCCCGCTGCGCCTGCAGCAGATTTGCCGGCAGACGCTCCGTGCGGTATCCGTCATAGTATGCCAGTGCCGCCCCGATGGCAGGCATCGGAATCCCCAGCGTCACCGCCGTGGAGAGTACACGCCGCCAGGAGGCCTGCGCGTGATGAACAGCATCTTTAAAGAAATCGTCCAGCAGAAGATTGCTCAGCTCGGGATTCGCCTCGAAGGCGTCCCGGATGTTGTTCAGGAACGCGGAGCGAATGATACATCCGCCACGCCACATGAGGGCAATCCCGCCGTAGTTGAGTGACCATCCGTACTCTTTGGCCGCCGCACTCATCAGTTCGTATCCCTGGGCATAAGAGACAATTTTCGAGGCATAGAGGGCCTGCTTTAAATCTTCGATCATCTGGGTTTTGTCACCGTCAAAGGCGGCACCCGGCCCTTTGAGCACCTTGGAGGCATGAACCCGTTCCTCTTTCAGCGCGGAAAGACAGCGGGCAAACACCGCCTCGCCGATGAGAGTCAGAGGCTGACCCAGATCCAGGGCGGAAATCGCGGTCCATTTTCCGGTGCCTTTCTGACCTGCGGTGTCCAGAATCTGATCCACCGTGGCCTGCCCTTCCTCATCCCGATACCCGAGAATATCCCGGGTGATCTCAATCAGATAGGAATCCAGCACCCCCTGATTCCAGTCGGCAAAAATTTCATGCATTTCGTCATTACTGAGCCCGAGACCGGATTTCATCATCTGATAAGTCTCGCAGATCATCTGCATATCGCCGTATTCAATTCCGTTGTGAACCATTTTCACGAAATGGCCCGCCCCGCCGTCTCCCACCCACTCACAGCAGGGTTCTCCGGAATCGGGTTTTGCGCAGATTCCCTGAAAAATGGGTTTGACCGCCTCCCAGGCTTCCGGCGATCCGCCGGGCATGATGGACGGACCCTTCAGCGCCCCTTCCTCCCCTCCGGAAACTCCGGTGCCAATGTAGTGCAGGCCGGCGGCCTCCACTTTGGCCAATCGGCGGTCTGTATCCGGAAAGTGGGTGTTTCCGCCGTCAATCAGAATGTCACCCGGTTCCAAAAGCGGAAGCACCTGATCAATAAACATATCCACCGCTTTGCCCGCTTTGATCATCATCATGACTTTCCGCGGAGACTTCAGGGAAGCCACAAGTTCCTCCACCGAATGGGCGCCCAGAATATTTTTCCCCGCCGCGCGGCCCCCGACAAAATCATCCACTTTTGAATTGGTGCGGTTGTAGCAGGCCACCGTGAAGCCTTTGCTTTCCATGTTTAAAATTAAATTCTCGCCCATGACAGCGAGTCCGACAACGCCAATATCAGCCTGTGACATTTAGTTTGCTCCGTGAGTTGAGTGGTTAGGAATTACTGTAAATTGCATTAAAGAGGAGCGCTGCCACTGGCAAGTGAAATCGAAACGAGATGGCGGGAACAGCTCTGTTCAAATGAAAACCTCTGTTACAAGCATTCGAGCGCACCGTATCTGTGGGTATGAAGGCTTCTAGCGCTACGAAAGCGGTAAAGCAGGAATTTGATATGTGGTGAATGCGTAAATGGAATAAACAGGTTCCCGATGCAGGGCTGAAAAGTTCTCAGGTCTACTTGGTTTTGTGATAACGATTTAAAGAA
>JBMTJR010000331.1:0-2342 GCA_049438565.1 Kiritimatiellia bacterium | reverse complement strand
GGGACTGACAATGGGTCCGCCGGCGGAGAGGGAATGTCCGGTGCTGCCGGTGGGCGTGGAGACAATCAGTCCGTCGCAGGTGTAGGTGGTGAGCTTTTCGCCGTTGACCGTGACCTCCAGAGTGGCGATGTGGGAGCTTTTTCCCCAGCTGATCACCACATCGTTCAGCACCCGGGCCTGCTGTACGGGTTCACCGGGATTGCCATAGCTGCACTGGAGCAGTTGACGGGAGGAGGAGATCAGGGTTCCGGCCACCAGTGCCTCCAGCGCGGCCCCCATTTCGTCCTGCGTGATGCTGGTGAGAAATCCGAGTTTGCCGAAATTGATGCCCAGCAGCGGAATCGGCCGGTCGCCCATTCTGCGCACTGCGCTCAGCAGCGTTCCGTCTCCTCCCAGGGTAATCACCGCATCGGCCCGTCGGAACAGGTCCGCGCAGGGCAGGCAGGTCTGCTCGGGAAGCCAGGCCGCATCGTCGGCTTCAAACAGCAGTTCCAGCCCCAGCTCTCCGGCCTTGGAAATCAGGACGGGCAGCAAATCCCGGGTTTCGGGTTTCTGTTGATTGATGATGACGGCGAGGGTGTGCATGCGGGGCGGGGAGCCAGGGGGGGGGAAGGTCTGAGAATGAGCTTATACTGTACGGGGTTCCGGGCAGAGATCAAGTGTGGAGCCATCGGGAGATTCCTTCCTTTTTCCTTTCTCTGTGCGGGGATTTCGGGTAGGCGGACGCCATGAATTTCCCCAACCCCATCGCGGAATTGCTGCCGGAAGCGACGCTGGACCGTCCCGCCTCCGGCTGGATTCACACCACCAGTGTGACCGGACCCTACGGCATCACGGCTGCGGTGAAGGATTTCGACGAGGTGATGGACTGGCAGGAACACCGCCGGGAATTGACCCAGGGGTATTACCGTCTGATTCATCCGCCCCGGGTACAGGATTTTAAAAACCGGCTGGAACTGCGGTATCCGGGATTCGTCTGCACGCTTTTCTGTTCCGGGGCCACTGGACGCAAGGAGCTGTCCGAACTGCTGGAACTCTCCGGATCCCCGCTGCCGCTGCGGGAGGAGGAGGGGCTTCCGGATACCCTGTCCGCCGACGCCGCGCATGTGCTGCATTTGAAAGTGGGAGGGATTGAGGCCGGGGCGGTGTTGCTGACGGACCGGGCGCTGGCGGCGGAACTGCATGAGCGCAACCGGCGCCGCGGCGGCTCGGTGTCGGCCCGCAATGTGGATGTGCTGCTGGGACACTGCCCACTGGATCTTCCGGATGCGGAGGGGGTCGACCGGGTTTCGGCCCGTCTGAAAGAAATGGAGCAGGCGGATTTTATCTTTTTTTATCCTTCGGGCATGGGGGCCGTGACTGCGGTGCTGGATCTGGCCCTGCGTCCCGGTCAGTCCCGGATGCTGGTGCTGGGCAATGTGTACCGCGACACCCATCTGCTGCTGGAGGAGCAGGCCTGGGCCGGCCGTCCGGTGCACTGTGATTTTCTGGATTACGATGATCTGCAAGGGCTGGAGGACCGCATCTCCGATCCGGAAGTCTGCGGCGTGTTTCTGGAGACGGTCACCAACCCGCTGATCGAAATTCCGGACCTGCCCGCCATTGCCGCGCTCTGCCGGTCGGCGGAAAAACCTTTGCTGGTGGACAGCACCATGGCCGGGCCGCTCAATGCCTGTCCGCTTGCGCTGGGAGCCACCGTGGTGATGCACAGCACCAGCAAATATCTGAGCGGCAACAACACCCATGGCGGCGGGGTGGTGCTGACTTCGGATCCGCAGTGGCGGGATCAGCTGCAGGCGCAGCAGGACCGCGACCGGAACCGTCTTTCGCCTCTGGATCTTCCGCCGCTGGAGCAGGGCATTCAGGGATATCCGGCGCGCATGGAGCGCTTCAACCGCAACGGGGAAGCGCTGGCGGCGATGCTGCGGGAGCATCCGGCAGTGGACCGGGTGTACTTCGCAAACGCGGGCCGTCCGGCCTGGCTGAAAGGACTGGGATCGGTGGTGAGCTGTGAACTGAAACAGCCGGGTCTGGAGAAGCTGGCCCGGTTTTTCAATGCCAAGCTGCCGGGGGTGATCAAGGCGCCTTCTCTGGGCAGTGACCAGACTCTGTTCTGTCCGTATGTGCTGCTGGCCTACTACGATAAGAGCGATGCCTATCTGGAGGCCTGCGGTCTTTCCAAAACCCTGCTGCGCTTTGCGGCCGGCAGTGAAGAGGATTTCTCATCCGTGCTGGGCGGAATCGAAGAAGCGTTGGATCAGCTTTGCTTCGGTTGAGGGAAAACATCTGGAGTGCGGCCGCTTGCTGCCGCTTTGGGGGGGCGAAGCTTGCTTCGGCCGGGG
>JBMTJR010000330.1:0-2353 GCA_049438565.1 Kiritimatiellia bacterium | reverse complement strand
TAACGGAATGACCGAATGACCATTGACCCCCTGACTCCCTCATCCCTTATCCTTCTTCCCTTATGCCTTATCCGTAATCCCCGCCGCCCATGCCCCTCAAACGAACCAAATCGGAACTCAGAGTTCAGCGCGATACCCTCAAACGGTTTCAGCGCTATCTCCCCACTCTGCAACTGAAAAAACAGCAGTTGCAGTCCGAATTGCGTCAGGTGGAGCTTCAGCGTGCGGAACTGGAGGCCGAACTGAAGAAAATTCAGCGCGAAAGAGAGTCCTGGGTCGCGCTGTTTGCCGAACCTCTGCCTCTCGCGGACTGGCTGTCGGTCAAAAAGCTGGAAATCGGCACCCAGCACATTGCCGGCGTGGATGTGCCGGTGATTGCGCAGTTTGAACTGGAGGAGAATTGTCCGGAGCGTTTTGAAAAACCGGTATGGGTGGACGATGGATTGAAGGCTCTCCGGGAGGAGGTCACTTTCGGCGTCAGACTGGAAATTCTTCGTCAGCAGGAATCCCTGATTGAAGCGGAGCTGTGTACCACCAGTCAGCGCGTCAATCTCTTTGAAAAAGTGAAAATCCCCGAAGCCAAAGAAAACATCCGCATCATCCGCATTGCCCTCGGGGATGAACAGGTGGCTGGAGTGGCCAGCGGAAAACTGGCGAAAAAGAAAAATGAGGTGGCGGCATGATTACGCCCATGCTTCACGCGACCCTGATCTGCCGCAAAGAGGATGCCGTTCATCTGCTCAGTGCCCTGCGTGAATTTGCCGGTATGCATCTGCAGTTGCTTCCCAATGACCATCGCGGGATCGAGGAACGCAGCAGCGCGCTCAAACAGCTTCAACAGCTGCTGCAGAAACTTGAACGGCTGGAGCCGACTTCAGCGGACGGGGATTCAGAACCCGAGGCCCTGCTTCTTCAGGCCCAGCGGCTGTATCAGTGCATCCAGCGCACCCGTGAACTGGACCAGAAACTTTTCAAGGAGGAACAGACCTGGGCCCCCTTTGGCGCGATTCAGACGGAAACCCTCCGGCAATTGAAAGCCCGGGGCCTGAATCTGGAATTTTACCGCTCCTTACTTCCTCCGCAGGATCTACCCGCAGACAGCGTCTGGCTTCCCGGCGAACCGGGCTTCGGTCTGGCTCTGAGTCTGGATTCTCTGGAGCAGGTGGAGACTCCGGCCCTGAACATGCCCTGCCGGGCACCCGCAAGAATTGCGCAGCTTCGGGATCATCTCCAGAAGATTCAGCAGGCCGCCGGGGAGCGGCTCAGTCAAATTGCCGCAGAACTTCCGGCGCTGAGAGCCTATGCGGATGCACAGGCGGACGAGCTGGACTTTCTGAAGGCCGAAGCCGGCATGGCGGACGAAAAAGAGCTCGCCTGGATTGAGGGATTTGTTCCGGCGGAGCTGAGGGAGGAATTGGAAAGCGCCGCCACCCGCTGGGGCGCCGCATGGTCCCTGCGGGAGCCCGGAAAAGAGGACCCCACCCCCACCCTGCTCAAACAGAACGCCTTCGTCAGCTGGATTCAGCCGGTCTTCTCATTCCTGGGAGTCACTCCGGGGTATCAGGAGGTCGATGTGGGATGGAGTTTTCTGATCTTCCTCTCGGTTTTCTCGGGCATGATTATCGGTGATGCGGGATATGGACTGCTGCTTCTGCTCTGCGTGGCCGGTCTGAATCTGTTCAAACCGGCAACCCGGGGGAAATTCGCCAATCTGCTTTTGCTCATGGGAGCGGCCACCGTGATCTGGGGACTGCTCACCGGCAACCTCTTCGGCATCTCTGAACTCCCCGCCTTTCTGGACGCACTGAAAATCCCCGCCCTTGCGGACATGTCGGATCCCAAGCCGGTGATGAATGTGTGTTTCCTGATGGGGGCGGGTCATCTCACCCTCGCGCATCTCTGGAATCTCTGGAATCGGCGGAAATCTCTGCAGGCCCTTGCGGAAATCGGCTGGATCGGCAGCACCTGGACCATGTATGCAGTCACCGGACAGATGGTGCTGGGCTGGGAATCGCTGCCGGGCTTTATCGCCCCCCTGTTCGGAGTCAGCGCCCTGCTGATCGTTCTGTTTATGACCCCACCCAAAGCGCTGAAAGATCAGTGGGTGGACCATATGATGCTGCCGCTTTCTTTCGTGAATAATTTTGTGGATGTGGTCAGCTACGTGCGCCTCTACGCGGTGGGCATGGCTACCTTTGCCCTGGCATCCAGCTTTAACAGCATGATTCTGGGCGGGAGTGAGGGACGCGGCCTGCTCGCCAACGGAATCATGATGATCATTCTGATTCTGGGTCATGCGCTCAACTTCATTCTTGCCGGGATGGGGGTCATGGTGCATGGCATCCGGCTCAAC
>JBMTJR010000329.1:0-2377 GCA_049438565.1 Kiritimatiellia bacterium | reverse complement strand
GGCGAGGGATTGACCCACACGGTTCACATAGTCACTTAATTCGGGGTCCAGCACATAAGGACCGCCGGACATTTGGATCTGCAACGGATATTGTTGAGAACCAATGGAAATCTCCTCGGTTTCGGAGATCATCTGGAATTCAGATCTGCCGGTGACCGGGTTGGTGGCACATCCCATGAGAAACAGGGATCCCAGCAAAAGAAGCGTGCAGAGGACTTTCATTTTGTGTTTCTACACGATCAGAGGGAAAAATTCATCATCCGACTTGCCATTTTTGTTTCTTGGCCCAGATTCCCCATCCAACCCCAAGGAGTATTCTATGTCCAAACTTTCTATTTATATTGGCGGCCTGCTGTCTGTAATCGGCCTGCTTTCTTTTGTGGCTACCGGTTTTGAAAGTCCAACCGCCCTGATCCCATTGTTTGTGGGTGCGCCCATTGCAGTTTGCGGAGCTCTGACTGCGAAACAGCCGGCAAAAGCAAAAATTTATATGCACATTGCCGTGGGACTCGCCTTGCTGGGTTTCCTGGCCTCCGCCTCCAGAATCCCTTCTTTGGGTGATTTCGGGGATATCAAATCCGTTTCCATATGGTCGATGTGTCTGCTTTGTTTTATTTTGGTGGGCGCCTTTCTTCAGTCTTTTCTGAAAGCCCGGATGAAGAAACAGAGTTGATCCTTCCACTTTCGTCTCTTAGCATTGCCCCATGTATGGTCTCAATCCGATCCTGGGGAAAATCAGTCATCTGAAAGTGTTGAGAGTCCTGCACCGTGCGAAAGTAAAACTCAGTGGCCGGGAAATTCAGCGGCGAAGTGGGCTGAGCAACCGAGCCACCATGCTCGCGCTGGAAGCACTGACTGAGCGGAGGATTCTGAGGGCGGAAATCACTTCCGTCCATTATTTCTATGAGCCGAACCCCAGAAGCTTTCTGTGGACCAAATCCCTGCGTCCGGCTTTGGATGCCGAGGAGCTGTTCTGGGATGATTTGCGGAAATTGGTCCGGCGTTGTGTGAAGCCGGTGCCCGAGGCGGCTATTGTGACCGGGACCCTGGCCCGGGAGGAGCGTGCAGAGGATGGACTGATGGAACTCCATCTGCTTTATGAGGCAGGAAGGCAGCGTCTGCAGGCCTACCGCTGTCTTGAGAGGCTGCGTGAAAAAATCGATGAGCGCTACGGTCTGGAAATTTCGGTCACCTTTATGGACATGCGCAATATGGATGATCCCGAGTTTCAGATGCTGTGGAGGCAAATCGCCCGGGAAGGAGTCCTGTTGTTCGGCCGACTCCCCTGAAGAATTTTCAACCCCGCGATTTCTGCGACCGCAGGGGTTGATTGATTTCCGAATGGAAACAGGTTAGGTTCCTTCCATGTCAGATTCTGTCTATAAACTGGCCTCCGATTTTCAGCCTGCGGGAGACCAGCCTCAGGCCATTGAGACCCTTTGCCGGGGGTTGGATGCCGGAAAACGTTTTCAGGTTCTGGAGGGAGTTACGGGTTCGGGGAAAACATTCACCATGGCCAATCTCATCCGGCACTGGGGCGGCCCCACGCTGATCATTTCACATAACAAAACTCTGGCCGCACAGTTGTATGCTGAAATGAAAATGTTTCTGCCGGAGAATGCCGTCAGCTATTTTGTCAGTTATTTCGACTATTATCAGCCAGAGGCCTACATTCCCACCACCGATACATTTATCGACAAAGATTCGAGTATCAACGAGGAGATTGAGCGTCTGCGGCTGGCGGCGACCAACGACCTGCTGAACCGGAGAGATGTGGTGATTATCGCGTCGGTCTCCTGTATCTATGGACTGGGATCTCCCGAGGATTATCAGAACATGCTGATTCATCTTGAGGTGGGGCGGGAGATGGACCGGGATGCCTTTCTGGAGAAACTGGTAACCATTCAATACACCCGGAATGAGATTGAAAGATCTCCGGGCACTTTCAGAGTGCGTGGTGATACGGTGGAACTCTATCCCAGTTATAATGAGGAGGGGATCCGTATTTCTTTCTGGGGAAATGAAATCGAGAGGATTCAGCGTTTTGATCCCCTGACCGGAGATGCGCTGGAGAATTTCCGGGAGATTCATGTAAGTCCGGCCCGCCATTTTGTCACCCCCTATAAAAAAGTGGAGGATGCGCTTTCAGAAATTCAGGAGGATTTGCGGGTAAGGGTGGAGGAGTTTGAAAAGGAAGGAAAGTTTTTGGAGGCACAGCGGATTCGGATGCGCACCGAATATGACCTAGAGCTGCTCAAAGAAATGGGCTTCTGCAACGGGGTGGAAAATTATTCCCGTTATCTCACTGGTAGAAAACCCGGAGAGCGGCCATTCACTCTTTTAGATTATTTCCGAGAGAATTTTCTGACCATTGTAG
>JBMTJR010000328.1:0-2449 GCA_049438565.1 Kiritimatiellia bacterium | reverse complement strand
CCAGCGACAGAAAATTTCGTTGTAGAGTAAATTGATCTCCTCGGAAAATCCACCCAGAATGTGTTGGAGCAACGGGGCACAGCGTCCTGGCAGCGTGGGCTTCATAAACACCTGATGCCTACCATAGGAGAAGAGGTATCCGTCCTCGAAGCTCTGATGGGGAAGGGTCATCGGCAGTGCATCCATCTGATAAAAACTGAAGTAAGCTTCCGCCTCTGCGCCGAGATGAGTGAGGATCCGTTTCAGGGTGGGGATGCGGTCGGCTTTCGGCAGGACATCCGCGACATGTTCACAAATCAGGAGGTGACTGCTGAGATGCCGGTGATTTTCCGGGGCGGCATTCCAGGGCTGTAAAAGGGTGGTCACTCTACGGGCTCCGGCCTGATAGAGCAACTCGTCTCCGGCCGGGTCCTCAGCACACCTGGCGCGAAGGACAGATTTCCCTTTCACGGCCCCCTGTTGAACCAGCCATTTGGTCAGGAGCGCCGGAGTGTTTTTCTGATCGGGTACGGTCAGCCGGCTGGTTCCCGTGTACGGAGTATAAATCCCCTCGCGGATCGATCTTTCATTGTGATTCAGTTCTTCGAGCAGGCGATTCAGATCCGGTATCCACTTTCCGCTCTGCCAGCGGAACATTTTATTTTCAGGACTGATGGCCGTCCAGGCTTCCTCCGATTTGACTGAATGAAGAATCCAGCCAGCGGAGAGCATACGTTGTGATATCTCCTGCATGGTTCTGTTCTACATGAGGGAACCGGATCCGGAAAAGAAAAAACCATCCCGAGCCGCAAGCAGGGGATGGTATTTGTTCCAAGGGCCTAAGCTCAGAAAAACAGGCTGTCACCGGGCTGGATGCTTTGCCCCTCCGGAATGGTGTCGGTCACAATTTCCGCCACGGCCAGATTCTCCTCTACTCTGAGGATATTCAATTTGGCCACAAACTCATTTCCACGGTGCACGAAAGCCTGATAATCCGGAGAAATATTTGCATCGCCTTTGTCCAGCACCACGTATTCCCATTGCTTATTGACGGCCAGAACCAGACCTTTTTTTCCTTTTGCATCTTTGCTCTGCTGGGTTTGCTCCCCGGCGGCGCCAATGCGGCACTGATCGTACTCGGCCTGTGCGTTGTCTCGCTCCTGGATCCGGGTTTCCAGATCAATTTCCAGAGAAGCAATTTCGTTATTCAGATTCATCAGCGTGTCGTTTTTGGTGGTGATCTGGGGCTTCCGGGAAGAGATCTCTGTCTCGAAGCTGTTTATTTTGCGACGAATTTCCGCCACCTCTTGATTCACTTTGGAGAGTTCAGCCTGCAGGCTTTCCACCTGATTTTTCGCAACCGTGAGTTCCTTTTCCCGGGTCTCCAGGCTTTCGCGGGTTTCGGCAACCAACCGTTTGTTCTGGGTAAGCTCTTCATAACGCTGTGAGAGTTGTGCCTGCCGCTGGGTGGCAAAGCGGGCGAGGGGATCCAGTTCGCTACCCAGATTGCTGAGTTCTGCAGCGGAAGCGGGCTGGGAAAAATTGAAGGAAATGGTTTTTCGTTCATCCGGATTTTCCCAGGCCACTTCCTCTCCCCACTGCAGGTCCGCAGACAGCTTACTGAGCGTTTGCTCCAGCTCCACGGCTTCGGCCTTGAGAACTTTCCGGTCCCCGAAAGACAGAAAACCGAGGGCGATGATCCCCAAGCTGAGAATGAGATTGATACCCACAAATATTTTTAATGTTTTGCCCATAATGAATGTCTCCTGCGCTGCGGTACTGAAAGAGGGGGATTAGAAAAAGATGGTGTCGCCAGCCTGAATCTGTGCGCCGGGAGCCAGTGTGTCTGTGAGGATTTCCGCCAGAGCGACCGTGCGATCCACCTGCATTACCCGGATTTTCCCGAGAAAGTCATCCCCCCGGTGCACGAAAGCCTCCAGATACATGGGGAGCACATCGACTTCGCCACGGTTGATGACCACATAATTCCACTCCGGTTCCACAGCAAGTATCTGGGCCGTTTTTTCATGCCACTGACTCACCCCCCCTTCGGAGTCCTTGGGATTTCGGCAGGCTGCAAGCAATTCACGGACCCGGTCTCTTTCCCCGGTGCGCAGCTTCAGTTCGCTGGTAACATTGGAAATCAAGGTCTGTTGATCCGTAATCTGGCGGTCCAAATTCTCCAACTGCTGCTGAAGGGCTTTGCTTTCCCGCTCCAGTGTGGCGATTTCCGTCTCCAAGTTCCGAATCGTCTGTTTGCCTTCCGCAAGAGAGCTTTCCGCACTTGCGATACGGCTGCGCACATCTGAAACTTCCGAAACTTTCTGCGCCAGAGTGGTCCGGGTGGTCTCCAGTTCTGATTGCACCTGGGTAAGTTCTTCAAACTGGGTGCTCAACTGACTGAGCCGGGTTTCCGCGAGATCAGAGAGTTCCTCCATAGCCAAAGTGAATGCCCCAAACTCTTTCATAC
>JBMTJR010000327.1:0-2471 GCA_049438565.1 Kiritimatiellia bacterium | reverse complement strand
GGCCCGCATCATGAGGAGCAAAGTGGAGGCATAGGTGTAACACCGGACTCCCAGATCCTGCAAATCCACCACCATCAGATCCAGCCCCTGCAGCCAGGCCGGAGGCGGACTGCGGTGTTCTCCGTAGAGACTGAAGAGGGGCAGATCCCATTCCGGATGCCGGAGATTTCCCACCAGTTCACCCGCGGCCGCAGCGCCGAAGAATCCATGTTCCGGCGAGAAGAGCCGGGTGATTTCCCATTCCGCTTTTTCCAGGAGGCATTCGACCGCGTGGCGGCCTTGTCGGGTCAACGAAGCATGGTGACCCAGAAAACCGGCTTTTGCGCCGGGGAAAGGCAGCGGGTTTTCCAACAACCGGTCCAGACCGCTCATTTTGCACTCAGCGCGCGGCGGACAAGTTCCTCCACCCCCAGATCCGCATCCGGGTTTGCCTGCGTGATTTTGGCCAGCATGGCCGAGGCCTCCTGCTGTTTGTACCCCAGCGCCACCAGCGCCAGGATGGCATCCCTTCCGGAGCCGGCAGGACTGCCGGTTGCGGAGGAGAGGGGCAGGTTTGAGAATTCAAGTTTGTCCCGGAGTTCCACCACCATCCGTTCCGCCATTTTCTTTCCGATCCCGGAGATGCTGCTCAGACGTTTCACATCGCCGTCGCGGATGGCCCGCTGCAGTTCCTCCGGAGAAAGCCCGCTGAGGGCGGTGAGCGCCAGTTTGGGTCCGATGCCGGTGATCTGAATGAGTTTTTCAAACATCTGCCGTTCGGAAATTCTGGCAAACCCGTAGAGGGTCAGCGCATCCTCCCGGACCACCAGATGACTGTGGAGATGCACCTCGGATCCTTCGGGGGGAAGACTGTCATATGAAGAGAGCGGAATGAGGAGCTGGAGGCCGATTCCTCCGGTCTGCACGACGGCCAGCGTGGGGGTTTTCCGAATCAGTTTTCCCGCCACAAATTCGATCATTGCGCCCGTTTCTCCGTCTCTTCCTTCACGCCGCGGACCCAGTCGGCCAGTACCGGTTTGGGAAGCACACCCATTCGCCGGTCCACTTCGCGGTTTTTGTAGAGGAGGATCAGGGTGGGCAGTCCGGAGATCCGGAACTGATTCGCCAACCCCGGGGCTTCGTCCTGATTGACAGAGAGGACACGCAGGGTTTCCGAATTCTCCTCCGCAAGTTCCCGAATGGCGGGTTTCAATTTCAGACAGTGTGGACACCAGGGTGCCCAGAAATCCAGCAGAACCCAGTCGCCGGAGGCCTCCATATTTTCGTAAAAGTTGCGGTCATCGGTCTGGATAAGGTGATGACCGCTCCGGCTTTCCGGAGATTTCACAAAATTCAGTCCCTGTAGCAGGGCAAAAGCTCCCACAATCACCAGCAGCGTGAGGATTTCTTTTTTCATGCGGATGCCAAGGGGAGGAGTTAATAGAGGCGCAGGGGAGTCAGGGAGTCCCGACTTTCTCCGCCACACCGAATTCGGGGGCGGTTCCGCTGAGGATCTGGCTTTTCACGGTGCTGCCTTCCACCGAGACAATTTCCACCAGACCGGTGACCTGACCTTCAGCGGTGATGATTTTTTCGTTGGTTCCGGGAATCGCGATCACTTTCGGATTGGAGCGCAGAAACAGTCGGTCGCCCACTTTCGGAAGCGGAATCAGGCCGAATTCGAGGAGAACCCATTCGTCCTCGGTTCCGGCGATGGTGATTTCCGGAACCGGCTCGATTTCCTCAACGTCAGTCTGCACATCCGGGGCCGGGCTTTCTTCGGCGGCAGCCGGAGCTTCCGGAGTGGGGGCGGGTAGGGGGGCGGTAACCGGAGCCGCAGATACGGCCTCGACCCGGGTTTCAGGTTCCGGAGCAGGTTCCGGGGTTATTTCTAAAGATTTCTGGTAGGCTTCCAAAGGCTCGATGATGCCCTGGTCCACATTCCGGGCCAGCCGCTGCAGGCGGGGGTCCTCGGGGGACATTTCGAATCCGTGGGTACACAAATCCGCGGCGAGCGGGATCTGGCTGTCATAGATGATTTCCCCGGACTTCTGCCGGATGACCACTACGCGGTAATTTTCGGTTTCGCCTCCGTCGCCGGCATGACAGGTGTAGGCGACCCAGCCGGAAGCCTCCTCAATATTGAGGAATACAAGTTCCGACCGGACGGGATCTGATGACAGAGGTCCCGACCCGGGGCGACCGGAGGAGGGGCTGGCGCAGGAACTCAGAACGAGACCCGTACCAAGTACACAAAAAAACCGGGAAATTCCCCGGAGAGAATTCCTGTTCAAGCCTGAGCATCCCATGCGTTCACTCCGCGGATTTCGCAGACGCCTTTTTTCTTTTCAGGCGGCGGTTGCGGGCTTTACGTTTACTGACTTTTCGATGTTGTTGTCCCATAGTGCGTTCCTTTTGCCACAGATTTTTCAAACTTCAAATCAAATGTCCAGATTTCAAAGGGGACGGTCGAGGCCGAATTTCCGGTTCAG
>JBMTJR010000326.1:0-2434 GCA_049438565.1 Kiritimatiellia bacterium | reverse complement strand
CCCTGTTTGTGTTTCGCGGACTGGAAAAGGCTCAGCGCAATCAGGTAAACCGCAAGCACGGCCCACACCATGCTCAGTTCGACACGGATATAACCCGCCAGACCGAAGAGAAGTCCGGAAGCAAAAATATCGTAGGGATTCCGTTTGGTGATGGAGGTGAGGAAAAACACCATGCCCCAGACCACCAGTGCCATCCCCAGTGCGGTCGAGGGGTCAGGCGACAGCGAAAAGTGAAGGGCTCCCAATGCGCCGGCGCAGAGAACGGTGATCATTCCGAATCCCCGCTGAGGAAAAATCCGCATGGCCAGAGGATACAGACCGCACAGGGTCAGCACAATGCCCGCCAGACTCAGCCAGATTCCCGCACGGCCACTGTCGCCGGTGACCGGAGACAGTGCGGCCCGGAGATATTGGGGAAGCACGTGGGCGCCGAAAGTCTGCGGAGAGTTTTCCAGAGTGTAGTAGCGCCAGTTCTGAGCGGGCAGGTTGAAAGCAAACGCCTGATCCAGCACTGACTGCCCGGTTGGAGCCGTCTCCCAGCTGATCCCGGGCAGCACCCGGTTGACGGCAAAAACCAAGAGGCCGGCACCCACGCCCACCCAGAAGAGCGGGGCCCGGTCGAGCAGCGGAAGCAGTCGTTTGAGCATCAGGGACTCTCCGGAAGCATTTCGATTTTTTCCACTTTGGTGACGGGAAGCCGCTGGCCCGTGACCCAGAAATCATGTCCGCTGACGGTTACCGTTTTCCCGGCGGCCTGTTTGAGAAGTTCTTCGTCGCCGATCAGGTAGCAGAGAGATTTCCCTTCGCTGCCCTCGCCGGGGCGGACCAGCATAAACCGGCTGGGGCTGCCCCCCGCGAGGAGGTAGGCGCGGACCAGTCCGCGTCTTTTGGAGAGGGTTCCCTGACCTTTAAGCGGAACCAGGGAAAGGCCTTCCGGAGCCTCCACTTTCGGGAGGGGAGTGGGGGTGACCGGTACGGGCACCTCGACGATCCGCTCGATGGTTTTTACCTCCACGATAGTGATCGGGGTGGGCAGCGGTGCCGGTTCCGGAGTGGGGTCGGGTTCCGGTTCCGCCTCCGGGAGTTCCGCTTCCGGGGGCAACTGCACAAATTCACGGCTGATCCACAGGGTTACGGAATCCGGAACTTCAATTCTCCGCCATTCCTGCAGACTTTCCAGAACCGTAACCGGATGTCCCCGTTTCAGCTCCCCCAGAATATCAAACTGCGTACCCGGTCCGGAGCGGAGATTCAGTTCCGGGGCCCGGACCTCGCGGTCTTCAAAAAGCAGCGGCGCATACACCCAGACCGCCAGATCCGGGGAGGCCTTGACCTGCACCCACTTTTCCTCAATGGAAACCGCTTCCAGCACTTGGCCATAATCCGCCTGACTCACCACATCGCTCTCCAGGCTGTTGTTGTTCCGGAGATTGACCCGGTCTCCCAGCACTGTAACCTTGACAGGCTCCGTTGCGGAGAGCGAAAAGCAGAAGCTGGAAACAAGAAAGGCGCAAAACAGAGTTTTCATAGCCACAACTTAAACGCCCCGCGAACAAATGTCAGTCACTTTCAGGGCAGAATTCAGGAAAAACCGGATTCCGATGCTTGATAAAGCCGATTCCCTCTGTATAGACATATCCAATTGATGCCGGCATAGCTCAGTTGGCCAGAGCAGCTGATTTGTAATCAGCGGGTCGGGGGTTCGAATCCCTCTGCCGGCTCCAATTCGCGAGAACCGTTTGAGCCTAAAAACCACAAAGGTTACGACCACCCCTCAGCGGACTCTAATCTGTTTACCTGATCTTGCCTTATTCCATGCACATGCAGAATCTAAAATGAAGTTGGGTTTTGAAAGGCAAGGGTGCAATTACCCCTTCTAAAATGTTGTAATCGGCTACCAAAGGGGCAAATCTAACAAGGAAACTTCTTCACCCACGATCAAAATGGAAACAAGTTACAACTGCACATGCCCTGACTGCGGATTTCAAATGAAAGTAATAGAAGTGCAACTCGGCAAGAATGTTTCCTGCCCAAGTTGCAAGTCTAACTTTACCGTACCGTTACCTCCTGGCTACGCTCAACCACTCAAGGTAAAAAAATCTCGGCGCTTTAAGGGCCTTCAAGTTCTAGCTATTGGACTTTTTACCTTATTGATTTTGCGATTGGTTCTTACAACGCCAGACACCACGCCACGAAAACGGACTAGTGCGGACAGGGTTGCTGAGCTCTCAGTCTACGGGTCCGAATTTGGAATAACGATCCATAACGTTGGTAGCCCTGAGGCAACAGGAAAGAAACTTGAAGCCCGCCTAAACGGAGTCAGCACGCAATCAAACCACAGGGCCGTTTTTATCATGCCTGACGTAGGCAACTCTGCCACCATACCCTATAAGAACTTTATTCGAGGCAAGGACAATAGCAGATTTGATAACAC
>JBMTJR010000325.1:0-2489 GCA_049438565.1 Kiritimatiellia bacterium | reverse complement strand
TGATTGCTTCTTTGCAGCTGCTCCTGACCTTTCTCCTCTGGGCCCCGCTGGGGCCGGTGATCCACGAATTCCACGGATCTCTCCGGGCCGCCACCACCGTGTTTTATGCACTGGGCTGGCTGCTGCTGATGAAATCGATGTCCGATGCCGGACTGGGGATTCAAATGGGCTATTTGGGATGGTTCGCGGTTTTCAGAAACCGGAAACCCCGCTACAAACCCTTTGAAGCGAAAGGGTCCCTCAAAGTCACCCGCCATCCCATGTATTTTGCCTACACCCTGCTGCTGTGGACCGGTCCGGTCTGGACTCCGGATCATCTGATCGTGGCCGGCTGCTGGACGCTGTACTGTCTGCTTGCTCCTTTGCACAAGGAATCCAGATACCGCAAACGTTATGGAGAAACCTTCAAAGCCTATCAGAAACAGGTTCCCTATCTTTTTCCACGCATGTTCACCCTCCGGAGCTCCAAATCATCATGAACCCCCTCGCTGAAACCCATATCGCCCTGGCCGACCCCGACCTCAAACGGGACTACAACCGTCATCTCTTCAAAGAGGTGGCCCCCCGCTACGATCTGATCACCCGGATGCTCTCTTTCGGAAGAGATGCCGCCTGGAAAAAATGGATGATCGGTCAATTGAGCGCGAACCGGAATGCCGGGATTCTGGATCTGGCCTGCGGCACGGGGGATATCACCCGGGCCTTGGCCCTCCGCTTTCCGGAGGCAACCGTCACCGGACTCGATCTTTCTCCCGAAATGCTGGAGATCGCCCGCAGACAGGCTCCCGAATCCCTGCACTTTGTCCAGGGCGACATGACAAACACGGGCAGAGAAAACAACAGCTGCGAAATTGTCACCGGCGGCTATGCACTGCGGAATGCCCCCGAGCTGAGTACGGCCCTGTCAGAGGTGCAACGCATTCTGATCCCGGGAGGGCTCGCCGCATTTCTCGATTTTTCCGCATCGGCCAATTTCCTGGTCCGGAAATTCCACTATGCGCTGCTCTGGACCTGGGGCGCGTTGTGGGGACTGCTCCTGCACGGGGATCCAAGGGTGTACGCCTACATCGCCCGCAGTCTGGCGCATTTTCCCGACCGCCTCACCCTGCACCGCATGTTCGAAACGCATGGCCTGGCCCCCCGGACCCGCCGGCGCTTCATGTTCGGCCTGATCGAGGTCGTGATTTGTGAGAAATCTGTCGTAGGGTAACATATGGCCATTCACTTACATGCCCTCCAGACCTGGAATCCGGATACGGTCTACGTTCAGTCCGAGGCGTCTGAATTGATGCAGAATCAATTTGAGGATTCCCGGACCAAACGGGTGATCCGTCACATCTACAAACACTCTGAAATTGCTCAGCGCCATACCGCGGTGAAAGATTTCGGGAGTGCAGATTCCGAGGAGCTCTTTGCGGACCAGGGAGACGGGAAATGGAAAAATCCCCTGACCGGGGACCGGAACAAATTCTACATGGAAATTTCCCGTCAGGCTTCGGTGGATCTCGCACGGGAAACCCTCCAGGCGGCGCCAGGCTTTGAGGCTTCCGACATCACCCACATTGTCACCGCCTCCTGCACGGGCTTTTATAATCCGGGGCCCGACTATCACATTATCAAAGAACTCGGACTTTCGCAGACCGTGGAACGTTTCCATCTGGGGTTCATGGGCTGCTACGCGGCCTTCCCCGCCCTGCGGCTTGCCGACAGTCTTTGCCGGAATGATCCCAACGCCGTCGTACTGATTCAATGTCTGGAGCTTTGCAGTCTGCATGTGCAGCTGGACGGGGAAAATCCGGAAACCGTGGTGGCCGGCTCCCTGTTCGCGGACGGAGCGGGCTGCGCACTGGTCAGCGCCCGCCCGCCGGCGCAGGGGCAATGCGGGTACGAACTGAAAGCGCTGAACAGTGCATTGACCTCCTCCGGAGGGGGAAGCATGGCCTGGGAAATCGGGAATCACGGATATGAAATCGTGCTCTCCAGTTACGTGCCTCACATCCTGGGTGAGAACATTCGCAAAAGTATTCTACCCGGCCTGGAAAAACAAAACTGGGACATCTCCGATGTGGATTTCTGGTGTGTGCATCCCGGAGGAAAAGCCATTCTGGACCGCATCACCGAAGCGCTGGAACTTCCGCAGGACTCGATGGACACCGCACGGGACATCCTCCGGAATTACGGAAACATGAGCAGCGCCACGATCTTTTTTCTGCTCAGAAAGGGATTGCAGGAAATGGAAAACGGTTCGCGGACCGCGGCAATGGCTTTCGGACCCGGATTGACGGTGGAAATGGCATTCATGGAGCGGAAAGTCTTCTAAGACTTTTACCCGGAAATTTGCCACGCGCCTGCACCCACAAAACGGCTTCAACCTGTTGCCACGGGCATGAAATCGCTTAGAGCATTTTCAAAAACAGCATAGCCAGATATTTTTGGTTTGCCGCGAAGGGGCACGAAAATTTCAACCCCTATAGCCCCGCTCTGAAAGG
>JBMTJR010000324.1:0-2526 GCA_049438565.1 Kiritimatiellia bacterium | reverse complement strand
GTGCGGTAGGCGTCAACGACGGCGGAGGCCCCGCCGACCTCACCCTCACCGACTTTGAGCCTGTGGCGGAACCGATGGTTCCTCTCGGGCTGGAGGCGGGCGATCTGGAAAATGCCCGTATGGGTGATCTGCTGGAACTTCGGGAAACCGAGCATTCCGCGGAGCGGGAGGCCGTTCCCGTCCGGGCCGGAGAACTGCGGAGCGCGGGTGGAGAAGGGGAGGTGGTCTGGGAACAGGATCACCTTCCGGCAGAGGAGAGAATTCTGAAACAATTTTTTCAATAACCATGATAACAAAAGATATGAAAACGCAGCCCCCCACAGAAACGGAACTGAAAGAAATCTCCGCCCGGCTTGGCCAGGTCCGGGAAGAATTGAACTTGATTCTGTTTGGACAGGAGGCCCTGATAGATCAAGTGCTGATATGTCTGCTGGCCGGCGGACACTTACTTCTGGAGGGGCTTCCCGGACTGGGAAAAACAGAGTTGGTCCGGGCCCTGAGCAAGGTGCTGGGGCTGGAGTCCAAACGGATTCAGTTCACCCCCGATCTGCTACCGGGAGACATCACCGGAAATCCCATGCTGCAGGAAGTGGCCGGGGACCGGAGATTTGTCTTTCAGCCCGGACCGCTGTTCAGTCAGCTGGTGCTGGCCGATGAGATCAACCGCGCCAGTCCGAAAACCCAGTCCGCCCTGTTGGAGGCGATGCAGGAACACCGGGTGACTTCCATGGGGGAACGACATGCCCTGCCAGAACCCTTTTTTGTCCTCGCCACCCAGAATCCCATCGAGCTGGAGGGCACCTATCCGCTTCCCGAGGCCCAGCTCGACCGCTTCCTGTTTAAACTGAACATACAGGCGGGTGGACCTGAAATTCTGCAGCAGATTGTGCAAAACCGTCAGTTGGGGGAGGAGGCGCAGGGAAAAGAAATACTCCGGGCGGAGGAAATGCGGTCTTTAATGGAGCAGGTGAAACGAATTTATTTGCCGGAGGTGGTGGCCAATTTCATTGCCCGTCTCGTGCACGCCAGCCATAAAGGTCAGTCGGAAGTTGCACAGTCCGTGAAATATGGCGCGAGTCCCCGGGCCGCGATCGGACTGGCCGCCGCCGGGAGGGCGAGGGCACTGATGCTGGGGCGCGAAAATGTGAGCTATGAGGATATTCAGGCGATTGCGGTTCCCGTGCTTCAACACCGTCTGGTTCTGGAGTATCATGCCAAACTCGGCGGGCTGGACGGCGGGACCGTCGCACGCAAACTGCTGGAGCAGGTGCCGGTGCATCCCGACCGCTTGCCTCCGGTATGGGTGGCGAACTAGGAATTAACCCAAACGGGAATGGATGGTGCCAATCAATTGGTAAAATTTTCTCATTACATGATCGGGTCTTCAAATAAAACTAAGCTGTCAGAGATTCTGGTGCAGAATCCGTTCTGCCTGTTGCAGGTATCCGCCACCAAAGAGAACGGCATGATTGAGCACATGATAAAGCATGTAAAGATCCTGCCTTGATTCCCAGGCGTCCTCCAGCGGATTTTGCTCCAGGTAAGACCGGTAAAAGGCCGCATCAAAACCGCCAAACAGCCGGGTCATGGCCAGATCGGCCTCGGGATGTCCATAGGAGGGTGCGGGATCAAACAAAACAGGCATTCCCTTCCCGTCCGCGGCGGTGTTTCCTGACCACAGATCACCATGGAGCAGGGAAGGTTTTCCGTAAGGATCCGTAATCCGCTCCGGAAGCCGGCGGGCCAGCGAAACCGCCAGTCTGGAGATTTCCGGACAGTTCAGACGCTTCACCATCGGCTCCAGCCGGTGAGTCCACCAGAATTCCGCCCAGGAACCGGGATGCGCGGGAACCTGCGGAAGATTTTTTTGCGGCGTCCGGCCCAGCGTATGGTCCTGCGTGAACCCATAAAAATCACTGCGCAGTTCGCGGTGTGTTTTGGCCAGAAGCTGACCCAATGCCTCTTGGAAATTCCGGGCGGGTGGGCCAAAGTCAATCCACTCCAGCAGGAGATGATTCCGGCCCACATCCACTACTTGGGGAACCCGGAGTCCATCCACACTTGAAAAGAGATTCAATCCCTCCGCCTCCACCGCAAACGATCCCGGGGAGGAAGCGGTTTTAAGAAAAAATTTCCGGCCATTCTCTACGTCAATCCGCCAGGCCTGCGCCGCATCACCGCCCTGTATCCTCTGATATTTCAGATGCGGAATCTCCAGTCGACGGCAGAGGTGATGGATCAGGTCAGTCTGCATGCAAAGATTTGAGGAGGCCCGCACAGGCTTCCTCCAGGAGATCCAGAACTTTCCCGAATCCTTCCGCGCCCCCGTAATAAGGATCGGGCACCTCCTGCAGGTCAAGCCACGGCGCATAGGAGAGCATCAGTGAAACTTTCCTTGCTGCGGCGGCATCGGGCGCAAGCGACTTGAGATCCCTTCGGTTTTGATGATCCATGGCGATGATGAGGTCGAAGCGGTCAAAATCCTCCAGCATTACGGGTCGGCTGACACTGGTGATCTCATACCCT
>JBMTJR010000323.1:0-2555 GCA_049438565.1 Kiritimatiellia bacterium | reverse complement strand
CTGTGGAGACCCCCTCGGTGTCCGACTGGCAGCAGTTGCTGGATTTGCTGGAACGGAAATATCAGCGCCGCCGCTGTGCCTGGCGGGATGTGGAACAGGTGCAGGAATTTCTAGCCGAAGCCCGAAAAAGAGAACCCAACTCATGATGCCATTTATTCACGACGATTTTATTCTGCAGACCGAAACCGCGAAACGCTTGTATCATGATTTTGCCGCGTCCATGCCGATCATTGATTATCACTGTCACCTCAGTCCGCAGGAAATTGCCGAGGATAAACGCTGGGAGACCATCACCCAGATCTGGTTGGGAGGGGATCATTACAAATGGCGGGCGATGCGCAGCAACGGGGTAAGTGAGGACTACTGCACTGGGGATCAGGACGACTGGTCGAAATTTGAAAAGTGGGTGGAAACCCTGGAAGCCTGTTACCGAAATCCGCTCTATCACTGGAGTCATCTGGAGTTGTCCCGCTATTTCGGCATCGAGGAGGTTTTGACCCTCGAAAACGCCCGCGAGGTGTATGACAAATGCAACGCGCTGCTGGCCACCCCCGAATTTTCCGCCCGGGGACTGATCCGCAGATCGGGCGTGAAAGTGATCTGCACCACCGACGATCCGGTGGATGATCTCCGCTGGCACCGTCAAATCCGGGAGGACGGATTTGAAACCAAAGTGTTTCCGGCCTGGCGTCCGGACAAAGCCATGGCGGTGGAGAATCCCCGGGCATTTCAAGCCTATCTGAACCAACTCGCAGAAGTGGCGGGACAGCCGATCCGGGATTTCGATTCCTTCATGTCGGTCCTGAAACTGCGGCACGATTTCTTCCATGCCGAAGGATGCCGGCTTTCGGATCACGGCCTCAACCGCTTCCACGCTGCGGAGTACTCCGATGAGGAAATCAGGGAAATTTTCTGGAAAGTACTGCAGGGCGAAACCCTGTCGGATCAGGAGGTGGACCGTTTCAAATCCTGTATGCTGGTGGAGTTTGGAAGGATGGATCATGCCCGGGGCTGGGTGCAGCAATACCATGTGGGAGCGCTGCGCAGCAACAACAGCCGGATGTTTGCCGCGGTGGGGCCGGATACCGGATTTGACAGTATTGGCGATGAGCGGCTGGGAAATGATCTTTCCCGCTTTCTCGACCGTCTGGACCGCACCCAGCAGCTTGCCCCCACCATCCTTTACAATCTGAATCCCCGGGACAATCATCTCATGGCCACCATGATCGGCAATTTTCAGGACGGATCGCGTCCGGGCAAAATGCAGTTCGGCAGCGGCTGGTGGTTTCTGGATCAGAAACACGGGATGGAGCAGCAGATGGAGATTCTCTCCCAGCTCGGACTGCTCAGCCGTTTTGTCGGCATGCTCACGGACAGCCGCAGTTTTCTCAGCTACACCCGGCATGAATATTTCCGCCGCATCCTCTGCAATATGCTTGGCAACGATGTGGAACAGGGACTGCTGCCTGCCGACATGAAACGTCTGGGAAAAATGGTGCAGGATATCTGTTTCAACAATGCCGCCCGCTATTTTGATTTCGGGGTCGAACCCCTCTCTTAACGTCTAAAGGAAAATCTCATGTCTGATAAAAAATCTTTGGTTACCCGGGTCGCGCAGGCGATTGCGGCCACTCCCGCCTCCGCCGATGTGCTCATTGGGTTTGACGGGTTTATAGATGAAATCATCCGTCTGGTGGACACCCGGCAGTCGGTGGATGCCTTTACGCCCATCGGGACCATCACCCAGTTCGGAGAGCGCGTCTGTGCCGCAGCCGGAAAAAGCTGCAACATTGAAATGGTGCAGCAGCAGATCAAACTTGGCGGGAACGGTCCGATTATGGCCAACAATCTCGTGGAGCAGGGCTATGGCGTGAATTACTGCGGAGCGCTGGGAGCCCATGGGGTCATTCATCCGGTGTTTGAGGACTTTGCCGCGCGCTGCAAAAGTCTGATTACGCTCTGCGATCCGGGATATTCCGAAGCGCTGGAGTTTGACGACGGGAAAGTGATTATGGGCAAAATGACTTCGCTGGCCGAGGTGAACTGGGATTCGGTCACCGCGCAGTTGCCGGAAGAGGAACTCGCGGCTTTGGTGGAGAAAATGGAGCTGATCGGCTGCGTAAACTGGACCATGCTCCCGAATATGAATTCGATCCTCAAGGGTCTGGGCGCGCTGCTGGCCAAACGCAGCCAACGGGCCAAACTGTTTATCGATCTCACGGATCCCCGCAAACGCAGTCAGGCGGACATCCAAGAGGTGCTGATGATTCTCAAGGATCTTCAAGCCGGAGTGGACGTGATTCTGGGGCTGAACGAGGACGAATCCATTCAGGTGGCCACCGTGTTGTTCGGCACGGCGGGGGATGATCTCAGTGCGCGGGCGCAGAAAATCCGCACCGAACTGGGACTGTTTCAGGTGGTGGTGCATCCCACCCGGTCCGCTGCCGTGGCGACTGCGGAGGGCGAATGGTATGTGGAGGGGCCTTATACGCCCAAACCCAAACTCACCACCGGCGCGGGCGACAATTTCAATGCCGGCTACTGCAATGGACTGC
>JBMTJR010000322.1:0-2556 GCA_049438565.1 Kiritimatiellia bacterium | reverse complement strand
ACGGATCGGGGGCACCACCTATTGGGGTTTTAATAGGTAATGTGTCAAATATTTTTGATAATAATTTAAACTCCTATTGGGGTATCGAGCAATTTAACAGCCATGATCATGGCGGTGGTGGATTTACGAAAAGATTCTCCGACCTATGGGAAACACGCTTCTGTGGAGTTATCTGAAAGTAATCATTTGTTGTTCTATATCCCCAAAGGCTTTGCCCACGGATTTCTCGGACTACAACATGAATCCGTGATGGTGTACAAAACCGATCACGTCTATGCCCCGGAATCGGACAGCGGGATCCGCTGGGACAGCTTCGGATTCGACTGGCCGGTCAAAGATCCGGTGATCTCATGCCGAGACATGGCTTTCCCTGGATGTAAGGAATTTACGTCTCCATGGTGATGATCATCTTACAACCAACAACCATCAACTAACAACCTTTCCGACCTTTGAACCCTTCAACCCTTCAACCCAAGCCCACCGTCTTCCTGACCGGTGTCAGTTCCTTCACCGGCTGCTGGTTTGCCCATCTGCTACTGGCGGCGGGTTTCAAAGTGGTGGGCACCTATACCCGCTCCGGACCGGAGGCTTATTCGGGAATAGAGGCGCAGAGAGTGAATCTGGTGCGGGACCGTATTGATCCCGTCTGGTCGGCACCTTTCGGTTCGGACCGGATGCTGGAGGCTTTGGAAAACACCGGAGCGGCGGTGCTTGGACTGCATGGGGCACAGGTGGGCGATCACCGGGCTCCGGATTTTGATGTGCTGGGGTCGGCCCGCGCCACCACGGAGGGACTGGGAAATGTTCTGGAAATCTTCAGGAAAACCGGTGGTCAGGGGGTCATTCATACCGCATCCTACTTTGAGGCAGACACCGGGAAAGGGGATGAACCCCGCGAGGCGTTCTCCCCCTATGCCCTTTGTAAAACCCTGACCTGGCATATGGTGCGCTATGAAATCATTCGACGGAGGATTCCGCTTGTCCGTTTTGTGATTCCCAATCCCTTTGGTCCTCTGGATAAACCGGGTTTTACCAATTATCTTCTGCGCACCTGGTCGGAGAACAAACCCGCAGAGGTCCGGACACCTCTCTACGAGCGTGACAACATTCCGGTATCCCTGCTGGCCGCAGAATATGTGAATGCCTGCAGAATCCTATTGGAAAAAACGGTTTCGGGATTGGAGATTCTTGAGCCCAGTGGTTTTCGTGAAACCCAGGGGGCATTTGCCGAACGCTTTGCCGGAGAGCTGCGTTCGCGTACAGGCTGGGACTGTGCCCTGATCATGAATCAGAAAACCGAATGGAACGAACCGCGGGTGCGCCAGAACCGGGGCACGAATCAAACGGTCCAATGGGATGAATCTGTGTTCTGGGATGCTATGGCAAAGGAAGCACTTCACTTGAAGGAAAACAGGGTATGACGGATGCACCAAAACTCAGCGTGGTGGTCACCACCTACAACCGGGCGGAACCTCTCGGCTGGACGCTGCAATCCCTGGCGGAGCAGACCCGGATTCCGGATGAGCTGGTGGTCTCCGACAATGCCTCGGAGGACGGGACGGCTGAAGTCGTGGGCTCTTTCCGGGACAAGTTCCCCAAACTTATTTACAACCGGAATGAGCAGAATATCGGGATGCCGGGCAATCTGAATGCCGGAATACAGAAATGCACTGGAACCTATGTGGCCAATCTGCATGATGCGGATACTTTTGAGCCGGACCTTCTTGAAAAATGGGAGCGTGCCCTGGATCAGAACCCTGACGCAGGATTTGTCTTTTGCGGAATCCGTTCAGTGGGCCGGGATCCCGCCAAAAACCGGGTTCGCCTTCATCCCTGTGAGGCTTATACACCCGGGAAAGATTTTTTTCGCAAGTATTTCCTGGATAATCACGGATCCATGGTCCGGGGAACCGTGATGATGCGGCGGGAGGTTTATGAAAGGTTGGGGCTGTTTGATGAGCGCTGGGGAATCGAGGCGGATGTGGATATGTGGATGCGGGTTTGCTCCCAATACGGAGTGTCTTATGTGCGTGAACCTTTGCAGAAATGCAGCAGTGACCACATCAACCGCACTTTTGCCGGAAGACGGTTCCTGAATTACTGGGCGATGGTTGATTGGAATCTGGAGCGGGTGCTGCCTGAGAATCAGGCTGACTGGCCGCAGATGCGCCGCGGAATCCGGGCCAAACGAAGAAGACGGCTGTTGTATCTGAGTGCCACGCAGGTAAAAAGACTGAACTTTATCTGGGCCGCAAGGTTGGCCTACTGGGCTTTGCATCCGGTCCTGAATCCTCTGGTGTCTGATGATCATCGATAAAAATACCAAAATTCTCTATGTCGGATCCTTTTATGGTCCTTCGAATGCCTGGCGTCGGAAAGAGAGACTCAAGGCCATGGGATATCAGGTCTGTGAGATGAACACCAGCAATCTGGGCATGGTGGAATGGGAGACGGTGCGCCGACTGATTATCCGTTTTTGCAAACCGCTGTTTATCCGAATTCTGGAAAACACTTTGTTCCGGAGTGTGCTGCGGGAGCAGCCCCATCTGATCTTTT
>JBMTJR010000321.1:0-2587 GCA_049438565.1 Kiritimatiellia bacterium | reverse complement strand
TGACAGGCCTTTTCGAGATCGTTGATCACCCGGTTCATAATCCCGAGTGCCTGCGCATCGTTCAGAAGTTTTTCGCAGTCTTTGCGCATCGCCAACATGGTGTGGTACATGACGTACACCCCGCCGCGGACCTGATAAAAGACATCATCCCGCTCGCGGAACGAATTTTTCTCATTGGGGCTGTTCATCGCTTTGGCCTGATCTGAGCTGTCCGCGGCATCCTGCACCGGCTGATCATCGGTGGTGAGCACACTGGTATCAAAACTCAGGGTTCCCACGTTGTTTTGCAGGCGGGAAGCATAGTCCCCCAGCATAATTTTCTGCCGTTCCAGCCAGCGGATCACCTGGTCCTGACGGGCGGAAAAATATTTCCCCTCCGAAGTGGAAGTGCTCATCCCATCCAGATACTGTTTCAGGAAACTGATTCCCTCGCGGTACTGCTGTTCGGAGGAAGGAAGAACCAGAGAATCATGTTTGAAGTTGAAGCGGGTCTCCGCCTCTTTCAGCTCAGGATGCTCCGCAGACTGAGGACCCGAACGGCTCAACTCAAAACGCAGACCCTGAATCATCACCCGGAGCTGGACAATGGAGCCGTACTCCCAGTTGCGCATGTTATCGGGAATCCGGTTCATGGGCGTCCAATCGTTCGACTGAAATCCCCCGGGTTTCTGCAGCAACTGTTCGGCCATCACAATCAGGCTGGAAACCGTGCGGTAGCCGCGGGGCAAAGGCTGATCCGGTTCGCGGTGACCATATTCCACCGCTTTCAGACGGGCCGCTTCGGTTACATCAAAGGTCGGAGGAATTCTCGCCCAGTAAAGAGAGACCGAGGTGAGAATCACAAACAATCCGCCCAGAATACGCAGGGGAACCCGGACTGATTTGCGCCGGAAGAAGGAATCCTCATTGATTTCCTCATTGACCTCCGTGCTCTCAGGACTCTGATTCAGAGACTCCTCCGCCTGAGGTTCCTTTTCAGCATCAAATTCGTCGTCGGCAAAATTATTCATATTCTCTGTTCCTAATGAAAGAAGTCGGTTTTCGCAAGCAGAGGCTGAACCCTACTTGTCAGTTTCTTTAGATCCCTTTTTTCCTTTTTGGGGCTGAATCCTCAATTCCGGATGATTGGTGGTCACCACACTGTTGGAGGGAACCGACTCATCCAGAAAAACGTTGGCCCCGATTATACTGCCGCAGCCGATCCGGGTGTCTCCCCCCAGAATGGTGCTGTTGGCGTAAATAATCACATCATCCTCCACGGTGGGATGGCGTTTGACGTGTTTGACCGGGTGGCCGTCCGCATCCAGCGAGAAGCTTTTTGCGCCCAGGGTCACTCCCTGGTAGATTTTCACCCGGTTGCCAATCTCGGTGGTTTCCCCAATCACCACCCCGGTGGCGTGATCAATAAAAAAGCTGTGGCCAATCCGGGCGCCCGGATGCAGGTCCACGCCGGTTTGGGAATGGGTCCATTCGCTCATAATTCTCGGAACCACGGGCACATTCAATAAATAGAGCTCATGCGCCAGACGGTGCGCAGTAATGGCCAGGAGTCCCGGATAGGCCAATTGCACTTCGGCATAGGTCAGGGCGGCGGGATCGCCGTCATATGCGGCCCGGATATCCTCGATCACCCATTTGCGGATCGAGGGAAGCCGTCCGAAAAACTGCTGGAGCACCCGCTCCGCCTCCTCCTGAACATTCAGCGATTCGGCTTTGCACCCCTCGGTCAGCGCCGCCCGGCCCACCCAGCGGAAAGGAAGACTCCGCTGAATTTGCGGACGCAGATGGCGCCAGGTGTGACTGAGCCGCCGCAGCAGGAAAACCTGAAAATCATCCATTTCGATGGTGCCGGGTTTCATTCTGCCCGGCAGCAGCAAATCAATCAGCATTTTTAATGCAGACTCCACCTCCCCCGGGTCGGGATACTCAGAGAGCACATTCTCGGGCACATCCTCACAGTCATCTCGGTAAAGCGGCAACAGCGCCTGGGCGGTCTCTGAGAAAAAAAGCGAAAACTTGTCTGGGTCTGAAGAGGCATTCACGCGCCCACAATATCCCCGTTGGATGGGGCTGTCCACGAAAAGTTGTGAAAAGGATTCAACCGCCAAGGGCGCATCCCGGAATTGGTGAAGACATAGGCAGATGGGATGGTCGGGGCCGGTTTGATATGCGGCGAAGCCGCCTTGGAGTGCTGAAGCGGAGGGAGGAACGACCAGAGCTTCAGCCTTGGGGCAGAGGGGAACCGGTGATGTGTGAGCGCTGGAAGGCGCAAGGTCCGTTCGTTCCTCACCTCCCATGCGCACTCCAGGGACGCTCCGCGTCGATCGGTTACCCTTCTAGATATAAGAAAATGTTTTCACCAATTCCGAGATGCGCCCAACCGCCAACATTTCCCCACTGGCGGATTGCGGAAAATCAGAATTTAAGGCATAAAAAATGGATGTCCGCCTCTTCCCCTCAACGAATCCTGGTGCTGATCAACCCCAATTCCGGGCTGGGTGTGTCTTTACGTATTCTGCTGGACACCTTTCAGGAGGTCTGGGATCAGGACGGACGCATTGTCTCCTATCAGTTGAGCAAATCCAAA
>JBMTJR010000320.1:0-2594 GCA_049438565.1 Kiritimatiellia bacterium | reverse complement strand
CACCCCCGCTTTTTTGATCCGCTGGACGGAACCAAAATGCCGCAGCAGAATCTGTTTCCGTTTGTTTCCGATACCCGGAATATCATCCAGCAGGGACTCCCGAATCCGCCGGTCGCGCAGACTCCGGTGATAGGTCAGGGCAAAGCGGTGGGCCTCATCCCGGATGGCCCGGAGAATTTTGAGCCCCGGCGAATTGAGCGGCAGACGCAGAGGAGGCTCCACATTCTGAATATCCCAGACCACCTCCTCAAAGCGTTTTGCCAATCCCACCGCCGGCAGATTCTGGAGCCCCAGTTCATCCAAAGCCCGGCGTCCCGCCCGCAACTGGGTGATCCCGCCATCAAACACCACCAGATCCGGGAGCGGACGCTGCTCCTTGATCAGACGGGAATAGTGACGCCGGGCCGCTTCCGCAATCATGCCCGGATCATCCGGACCCTCAAGCGTTTTGATTTTAAACCGTTTGTAGCGGTTCCGCTGGGGACGGCCCTCCACCGAGCACACCATGCTTGCGACCGCCTCCTTGCCTCCGGTATTGGAAATATCAAAAGTTTCAATCACCCGCGGCAGACTCGGAAGTTTCAGCGCGGCTTTCAACTGCGCCATACCCTCCTGGGCCTCCTTGTCCATGCGGTCCTGATCATGTGTTCCTTTGGCCCGTTGCTGAATCGTTTTCCGGAGTCCCGTCAGCGTATCCCGGTATTCGGCCGCTTTCTCAAAGCGCATGGCCTCCGCCGCCTCGATCATTTTTTTTTCCAGCTCTTTGAGCACCTCCCGGCGTTCTCCCCGGAGAAAGGCTACCGCCTCCTTCGCCCGTTGACGGTAGACCTCCGGGGAAACCGCCGCGATACAGGGGGCCGAACAAAAGCTCAGAATATCGGCCATACAGTGCCGATGATGTTCGGGACCCGGAATCAGGGGCCGGCAGCGGCGGAGTCCGTAATGCGCCTCCACAAACTCCTTGGCCACCCGCGCCGCCGTGGAGGAAACATAGGGTCCCAGATAAACCGCGCCATCCGGTTTCTGAATCCGGGCCACCCGGAAGGAGGGAAAGGGATCTCCCAAATGAATCCGGAGCAGGATAAAGCGTTTGTCATCTTTAAAAAGGGTGTTGTAGAAGGGTTTATACTCTTTGATGAGTTTCCCTTCGGTCAGAATCGCTTCCGCCTCGTTATGCACCACAATGGTTTCCAGGTCGGCAATGCTGTGAATCAGTCCGCGGATCTTCGGGTCCGAACGACGGAGGGTGGCGGACTGAAAATAGTTGCGCACCCGGTTGCGCAGGGATTTTGCTTTACCCACATAGATGACTTTCCCGTTCCGGTCCCGCATAAGGTATACCCCGGGCTTCGCGGGAAGACCTTCCAGTTTGGCTTTCAGTTCCGGAGACAAAGGCATCGCCTTCCCCGCTTACTCCACAGCCTCATCCAGCGGTTTTGCAGGAAGAAAAGGGTCCCGGAAAGCCTGCTCAAAGTCGAAAACTCCGCGGAAATCCTCTTTTTCATCCTCGTCCGTTTTTCCCAGCAGCTGGGCATCAATCATATTGTAAACAATTTCCCCGATATCCTCCGAACTTTGGATGCCCCAGTGCCGCAGCACCCGCAGGCTGACCGGTCCGTACTCCCGGATCGCATAATCCCGGATTCCTTTGGAGAGTTCCCATCCCCGCACATGATGGGTCTGATCTTTTTCAGGATCCTTCAGTTCATGAACCGTGTAATCCAGTCCCTCCCGGACAAAGGTGTAGGCCTCCTCGCGGTAGCGCTTGTCCTTGCGGACAATATTGCGGATAATTTCCCTTTGCTGCTGTTCAGTCATGGCTGAAACCTATCCCGAATCTCAAATTCTGGCAACGTTGAAGCCCCGGGATTTTTTGCCAAGCCTTCACCAGTCCGTGACTTCCGCCATTCACTTCCCTTTCAATAAAAGCCTTCTCCAGACTCTTCCCCTTTGAGGATTCCCAGATACCGTACTTCCCGTTGAAGCTCCAGACCGAAGCGATCATTCACGGCCTGTTGCAGCGTGCGGGCCAGTGCCGCCACATCGTCTGCCCGGCAGTCAGGCGTTTTTTTGATCAGTATATTTGCATGTCCCGGATACACCCCCGCTCCACCGATCTGACAGCTCTTTGCGCCAGCCTGTTCCAGGAAGAAGCCAGCGGCCTGACGGCGCTGCGCGGCGGAACTGGGCTCCAGATTCTTAAAAAAACTGCCAATACAGGGTTCTTTCCGCCAATCCGGGTGTTTCGCGGCCCGTACTTCAAGAATTCGCTCCCGCTCCCGGGTCAAATCCGCGGCATCCCCCGGCCGGAGTTGAAGCAGCACTTCACTGATCCAAAGTTCGCCATCTTTCAGAAGCGAATCCCGATACCGGAATCCGCACTCTGCATTGGATAGCAAATGGGTTGTCCCCCCGGAGTCCACTCCGCGGACTTCGAAGACCACATGCTCCATCTGCACGCCCCAGGCTCCGGCATTCCCCACCACGGCTCCCCCCAGGGTGCCTGGAATTCCTGAAAAGGCCTCCAGTCCAGCCCAGCCCTCCCGGCCCGACCAGGATACCACTTCCTGCAAAGACACCGAGGCGGAAACTTT
>JBMTJR010000319.1:0-2607 GCA_049438565.1 Kiritimatiellia bacterium | reverse complement strand
CGGAAATTTTCCACTGAGAATATCGAATGCCTGGTTGGAAAGGATGACTTCATCGTAATACACTCCGGGAAGATGCCATTGGTACAGGGCGAATCCCGCAAACACAGTCAGCACTGCACCCACCAGGAGTTGAGAGGGGGCTCCGGTTCCGCGGCGGACTTCGGGGGTGCCGCCTATTTCAATTTCAGCCATTTCCGGAAGTCCTGATGCACCGGTTTGCCGTCCCGGATCCGGGCGGATTCAAGGGAATGAAATTTCTAATAAGTTGGGGACCGCTTTTCTCGCTTTGCGGGTGAGTGGGGAGGGCGGACATGTGGGTATCGTTATGAGAATGAGGGGTAAATGTCAACTTCAAGCGGGGCTCTGGCACCACAGCTGCACTTAAGTGGATAATTCCTCAAGCTGTCCTGGCTTTATTTTACGCGGAGGGTTTTCCACAGGAGATGAAAGGGGTGGGTAAGATAAAGCATCGGAGTCAGCAACCGGGGGGACTGGTAGTAGCTTTGCAGTCTTTTTGGAGAGGGAAACAAGTGGCCGGGAAGTTGGAGGATCCTTGCGGGACGTACAATGACTGTGGATTGAATCCTCTGCCCCTTTGAAAGCAAATGATCTTGTGCCCGATGATGTTTGCGAGAGGTGTGGCTTCCGGGTTTCGGGTAGGGGTTTTCTAATTCCATTCGGGAGAGAAGGGTCTGAGCTCCGCATCCGGGGAAAAGCATTTCCGTCAGGGTTAAGCTGCTTTGAACTTCGGAGACGATATGCCAGGTGCGCATGCGGGATAGGAGCACTTCCGGATTAAGCATTTCCCGGTGGTGTTGGAGGGTAAGGGCCAAATCCAGAAACCATGACACGCGATTTCCGGCAGCCCGGGAAAGGTACCACCCGGCGGCTCGTCCCTGTCTGAGGGCTTTAAGGTTTTGCAGGCCGTGTTTCGCTGTATGCAGGCATAGATACAGCAGTTGGTCGTTGGGCTCAAGGTGGGGCAGGTTCCCGGAATCCGCGTTCCCGGGCCCCCGCCGCTTGAAGAGATCCTCGAGGGGGATTCGATAGAGGTTGGTGAAATCAATGATATGCCAATGCAATTCAAGTTTCGTCATCGCGGGCTGGATGTGAACCATGGGGGTATGGAAATGAAATCGGCGGAGAGCTTTTTCAATAAGGGGAGAATGCGGATGCCGGTATCCGGCTTCGTGCAGCACTTTTAATGCGATATCCACCTGTTCGGGGCGCACAACCAGATCCAGATCGTCATAGCGGCGGGGAAAGAGGGTTCGATAGGATTGCTCATACAGCACGGGGCCTTTGATCCAAAAAAAATCAAGGCCATGGGCCTGCAGCTCCCGGGTGATGCGAAGGGTGAGGACCCGGTTGAGGCGGTGTCGGTTCTTCGTGCGCGCGGCCTCTTCCCTCCACTGTTTTTTTAATAAAGGGGGAGCGGTTCGAAGCAGGGGGTGGGATTCCGGGAGGCTGCCGGCCAATGAAGTGAGTCCGTGATCCTGGACAAAATCAGCAAGCGCGTTCCAGGTGCCTCCATCCGGAGATGCGAGATGAAAGTCACGGATCGACAGTAAATGATCGCAGAGATCAGAGGGAGAGTGAAGGTACGGAGTCTGTGAGGGGGAGGCGTGCATCAGAAGGGCGTGTTTTGGGTGAAAGTAAGTTTTTCTGAATCCAGAGTTAAGAAAATGGTTTCATCAACAGGGGCCTGGACCGGTTGATCCTCGTACATGCCGTGCACCATGCCTTCCTCAATCCGAACCATGGAAGGATGGAAGATAAACAGGGGTCGTTTGTTGTACCAGATTTCCGGGGCCATATGAAACATCATGGAATATAGGGAATAAGAAGGCGCCTGAATGACCACTATGGTGTTTGCTTCGAGTGCGGGAAGTATTCTGGGGAAATCCCGGGCCAGGATGTTGCCATAGTGGGATTTGTAGACCAAGTCATTCGTCCCATACCTGTCCTTTTTCCCAAAAGGAGTGGTGAGCATTTGTTGATTGTACAGATAATTCCCGGCAAAAAACTGCAGGGTAAAAAGAGAGAGAAGCGCAGCGGTCCTTTTTGGATCGTTCTTCAGGAGGCCCAGATCTTTGAGGACGATCCCGGAAAGCAGCAGCAGTGGAATGAGGGGGTGGAGGAGGTAATAGCGGTATGGATGATTCGGGATCAGGATAAAAGGAAAAAAGGAGGCGCCGAACCAGCAAAAAAGGAAGAGGCGGGGCGAATGAAAGAGGGTCCCGGGTGCCTCCGCGCAGGATCGGTCTGACCGAATCAAATGCACAAGGATGACCGCACATAACAAAAGGATCAAGCACAGAGAGAGGAACGGGGTGCGGCCTGTCAGTTCTTCGATCCGTTGATAAAAGGAAGAGGATTGATTCCAGGGGATCAGATTTTTTATTATCCAGAGAGGATAGACAGTCCAAATCCGGACCTGGTCTTCTGCGCCGAGCCGGATTTCATAGCTGGGGTGCACATAGGGCGGAAATTTCATCCGGGCGATGATCCGGAAGAGGGTATAACCGAAGCTTGTGATGTAGAGAGGATAGAATTTGACACATAAACGCCGGAAGGCCAGCGTTCGGGCTGGACCTTTCCATCGAA
>JBMTJR010000318.1:0-2610 GCA_049438565.1 Kiritimatiellia bacterium | reverse complement strand
CTCACCGGCAAACTCTGGCACTACACCTACGACGACCTTTCCCATCACCTGAACGTGGTGAACCGTTTCTCCACCATCAGCGCCAAGGAAATGTATCATTCCGGACGGCGGTTCCGTCTGTGGGATCTGCTCACCCGCCCTGTGGCCCGCTTTCTGAAAGGCTACGTGATCAAAGGGGGATTTCTGGATGGTCTGCGGGGATTCATTGTCGCCATCATCGTCGCCTACGGGGTGGCGATCAAATACGCGAAACTCTGGGAATGCGAATGGGAGGCGATTATGGATCAGGAATACCGCCCGAAAGATGAAGACTGAATCGCGTATTTTCCGGAGCACCGGACTGGTGAGTCTGGGCACCCTGAGTTCTCGGATACTCGGACTGCTCCGCGAAATGATGATGGCCTTTGTGTTCGGCACCGGGGAGGTGGGTTCCGCGTTTGTGGTCGCCTTCACTATTCCGAACCTTTTCCGCCGCCTCTTCGGAGAAGGCGCACTTTCCGCCGCTTTCATTCCCCGCTACATCCAGGTCCGCAAAACCCGTGGCGATGCGGCCGGATGGCAACTCGCCCGTAATGTGGGTTCTATGCTGCTGATTCTGCTGGGCGGTATTTCGTTTGCCGGAATGCTGACCTGCACTCTGCTGTTGCAATGGGAGTTCCTTCCGGAAAAAGCGGCGGCGGTACTGGGGTCGCTCCGGATTCTGCTGCCCTACATGATCTGGATCTGTCTGGCAGCCATCACCATGGGGGTGCTCAACGCCCACCGGAAATATGTGGTGCCGGCCTTTGCGCCCTGTCTGCTGAATCTGGTTTGGATCGCGGCCCTGTGGGCGATGCAGTTTGCGCCGGGCCTCCGGGATGAGCAGAAAGTGTCAGTGATCTGCTGGAGCATCCTGCTGGCCGGCATTCTCCAGCTTATCGTACAGCTCCCCCCGCTGCGGCGGCTGGGGTACCGGAGTCCGGACGCGGTGGAGCCTTTTTCCCCCGAGGTGAAAGAAGTCCTGCGGCGGATGGGCCCGGCTGCGCTGGGGGCTGCCATTGTGCAGGTGAATGTGGTGATGGACCGGGTGCTGGCCATCTGGGTCACCGACTATGGTCCGCTGGCGCTTTCGTATGCGGAGCGGCTGATTTATCTGCCGCTGGGAATCTTTGCCACCGCCCTCGGCACCATCCTGCTCCCGGAACTTTCCAATCTGGTGCAGGAGGAGGACCGGACAGGATTGACCCGGATGGTGGAGCGCAGTCTGCGGGTGCTGATGTTTGTGATGATCCCCGCATCTGCGGGGCTCGCGTTTCTTGCGGTTCCGATTGTGCAGCTGATTTTTGAACGGGGGGAGTTTGATGCGCGCTCCACGCTGGTCACCTCCCGGGCTCTGTTCTGTTATGCGCCCGGCCTGATGGTGTTCAGTGCCGCCAAAATCTTTGTTCCGCTTTTTTATGCCCATGGAGACACCCGCACGCCGGTGAAAATCGGAGCCTTTACGGTACTGGCAAACTTTCTCTTTAATCTAGTGTTTATTTTCCTGCTTCCGGAAGGCTGGAAACATGCCGGACTGGCTTTGGGGACCGTGCTGTCCAGTCTGCTGCAGGTCATCGTGCTCGCGGCCCTTGCCCAAAGCCGCTTTACTCCGGTTCGCTGGTCTCCGATCTTTTTTTCCTGGGGCCGTCAGCTTCTCTGCTGTGTCCCCATGCTGATCCTGGCCTGGCGGATCCTGGACTGGACCTCTGACTGGACGGTCTGGAGTTCAGTCCCTCTGGCGATTCTGTCCGCCGGAATCCTTTACGGTCTGAGTGCTTTCTGCCTCCGCTGTCCGGAAATTCGGGAGCTGCGTCACCAGTGAAACATCTCCACTGGCACCCGGAACCTCCTCCCGCCGGATGGCGCAAAAGTGCTGTGTCCATCGCTTTGGGAGCCCTGCTGGGATTGGTGATCGTATGGATGCTGCTTCGCCCCTTGGAGAAGAAAAGTTCGGATTCGGAGCCGCGGGGGATCATTCTGCCTGCCGAGCTGGCCGGGGATTCCGGACTGGACCTCGAAGAGGCCACCGACTTGCTGATCAAGGCCATCGTACAGATCGAAAGTCATGGAGATCCGCGACAGGTTGGCGGAATGGGGGAACGGGGCCTGATGCAAATCAGGGAAGGCACCTGGAAAGAAGTGACCCGGGAACATTTTGGTGGGGAAATCTCCTTCGACCGGGCCTTTGAGCCCGAACTGAATCAACAGGTCGGCCGTACGTATCTTGGAGAGCTGCAGCGTTTTCTTTATCAGAACCGCAGGTTCTGGAAATCTGATTTAAGGTCTCTCCTGCTGGCCAGCTATAACGCCGGACCGGAGCGGGTACGTCAGAGCGGATTTGATCTGAACCGATTGCCTGAGAATGTGCAAAGTTATGCCCGCCGGGGTTCCTCGCTCCATGACTGGTATCTGGAGGAGCAGGCCGCCACCCTGCATCGTCTCCTGGATCAGGCCGGCACCCCGCCCCCCCTTTCTTCAGAATAAGGACTTCCCGCAGTCCGTTCCCCATGCCCGTGGCGAGGAAAGAGTCGTTGATTTTGACTCGACCCAGATTGGAGTTTTTGCTTAATGGTTTCCCCCGTTTGTTAACTC
>JBMTJR010000317.1:0-2614 GCA_049438565.1 Kiritimatiellia bacterium | reverse complement strand
TGCAGGCGACGCGGTCGGGAAAGAAAAACATTCTGGAAGGCAGCAAGGCGGGAAAAACCTCAGCCGAGATGGAAATTAAACTGACCAATGTGGCGCGGGCCAGTCTGGAGGAGCTGCTGGACGACTATCTGGATTTTTTACGTCTGCGGGACTTACGGCTTTGGGAAAAAGACAGCGAGGAGGCCCTTTTTGTGCGCAAACTGGGGCGGGAAGAGCCGCAGACTTTTGAGCTGTACCGGGAATTTGTGGAGACCCGCTCAGCCGAAGTGGTGGCCAACATCGGGGTGTGCCTGGTGAACCAGGCGAACTATCTCATTGACCGTCAGTTGGAGGCCCTGGGACAAGAATTTCTGGCCAAGGGAGGACTCCGGGAGCGCATGACCCGGCTGAGGATTGAGGCGAGAAACAAAAAATAAGAGTTATGGGAGCGATGGGAGATGGGAAATATGGGAGCTATGGGAGAAATACCAGCTTGAAGAATCCGAGAGGTCATATCTCGCATCGCTCCCATAACTCTTGTTTTTTTAACAGGATGCCGGCTTGATGAAACCATGGAGGCATCGCTCTTATTTCTCCTGTAACTCCCATCCCTGAGCCTCTGGAATCACGCCATCGTCTCAGGTCATGTTCCCTTGAAATAGCCAAGAATTTGAGTTGATCCGGAATTCTCCGCCCGTCAAGAGGAGCGCATGCAAGAAGAGAAACTTATTCCGGAAGGATTGAAACAGAACGGGAATTTATTGCAGGCCCTGGGGCCGGGCATCCTGATGGCGGCCGCGGCGGTGGGGGGATCCCATCTGGTGGCCTCCACCAAAGCGGGGGCGCAGTTCGGCTGGTCGCTGCTGATCCTGCTGCTGCTGGTCAACCTGTTCAAGTATCCTTTTTTCATGTACGGCGCCCGCTATACGGCCGCCACCGGCGAAACCATTCTGCATGGGTATCAGCGTCTGGGGAAAGCGTATCTGATCTCTTTCTTTCTGCTGAATCTGGTGAATGCGGTGTTCAACATTGCGGGGGTGTCGCTGATTTCCGGAAGTCTGGCCCTGAATCTGGGCATCCCGGAAAT
Source organism: Kiritimatiellia bacterium (assembly GCA_049438565.1). GTDB lineage: Bacteria > Verrucomicrobiota > Kiritimatiellia > SS1-B-03-39 > UBA6053 > UBA6053. Next base: position 1,548 of record JBMTJR010000317.1, on the reverse strand, counting down.
GTGGAGTCCGAAATGGATCTCGCTGGGAATTTCCTGTGTCTGTGCGGCGATTATTATTTTCGGACATTACCATCTGCTGGACAAAGTGACCAAAGTGATCATGTTTCTGCTCACGGTCAGCACACTGTTTGCGGTGATCATGGCGCTGACCAAGGGTTCGCAGCGGGTGGAGGGATTCGAAGCCACTTCGCCCTGGACCCTGGCTTCGGTGGGATTTCTGGTTCAGTTTATGGGCTGGATGCCGGCGCCGATTGATGTGGGGGCCTGGCCCTCGCTCTGGATGATGTCCCGGGAACGGGAAACCGGATACCGGGCCTCCATGAAGCATGCGATGATAGATTTTCATATCGGGTATATCGGCACGACGGTGCTGGCGGTGTTTTTCCTTTCGCTGGGGGTGCTGGTGATGTACGGGACCGGTGAAAGTTTCAGTCCCTCCGGAGGGGCTTTTGCCAAAGAATTCATTCAGCTGTATGCCCGGAGCATCGGGGACTGGGCCAAACCGGTGGTGGCGGTCGCGGCGTTTATCACCATGTTCAGCACCACGCTGACCTGTGTGGACGGTTATCCCCGCGCGCTGGCGGTGTCGATGGCTCTGTTTTTGAACCGGGAGGAGAAGTGGCGCCGTTATCACATGGCCTGGATTGTGGTGTCGGTGCTGGGAGCGGCGCTGATCGTTTTCCGCTACGTGGCCAATCTGGGGGATATGCTGTTTCTGGCCATGGTGGTTTCGTTTGTGACCTCCCCGGCCTTTGGCTGGATCAACTTCAAAGCGATGCGTGCGGACTGGGTTCCGGCTTCGGGCCGTCCCGGTCCCTGGCTGAGCGCCCTGAGCTGGGCCGGGCTGCTGTTTCTGAGCGCCTGCTCGGTCGGTTTTGTCTACTGGTGGCTGGCCTTAAAGTAAATTTAATCCTCAGGCCTGCTTCCGCAGCGCCGGCAGACAGCTGAGCAGCGCGGCAGCGTTGAGTCCTATCAGCAGACTCAGCAGTTGTTGAGGGCTCTGATGCAGATAATGGGCCCCCAGCGGAAACAGCGGCGCGAGCAGGCAGAGAGGCAGCATCCGGCGGATCTTTCCCCGGGCCAGTTCGTATTGCAGCAGCATATAGACCGGGCCCAGCAGGGCCATGGCAATGGCGGTGCTGCGGAACCATTGAAGCTGTCCGGGGGGAAGGGCCTCGAGTCCGTACACGGCTTTGAGAAGCAGAGGGGCCGCAAACCAGCCCGCGGTGAGTGTCAACAGGATCAGAAGCAGCGTGTAGGCCAGGGCTTTGAACAGGGTCCGGCGCTGTTCCGGACGGGCGCTTCCCTCGTGAACCACTTTGGGGAACATGACCTGGGCGATGGGCAAAGGCAGCCAGAGAATCATGCGGCCCAGAGTGGCGGCCTGGGCAAACTGTCCGGCCACCAGCGGATCGAAATAGCGTTTGGCGAGGATGACATCGGCGGTCATCAGGGTACTGAAAGCGAGAAGAAGCGGGACGGAGTGCCGGGCGGCCCGCAGCAGGGGACCCGCCGGGGGTGCCTCCCCGGCGTCCGGCGCCTGCAGGC
>JBMTJR010000316.1:0-2620 GCA_049438565.1 Kiritimatiellia bacterium | reverse complement strand
CAGGGAATGGAGGGAGTGCAGGGAGTGATTCTGGAGGATTATGGCAAAGGGGTTCTGCAGGCGGAAGTGGTGCGCAGAGCTCTGGAGACCTGTCGACGCCTCAAACTGCCCAGCGGATATGATCCGAAAGACAATCATGAGCTGGATGTGCGCGGAATCACTTTTGCCACCCCCAACCGCAAAGAGGCCTTCACGGTGGCGGGAATCCGGGACCGGAGTCCGGATGCGGATCCCGGTTCGGACAAACATCTGCATGCCGCGATGGAAGCGCTCCGAACCCTCTGGGAACCCGAAAATTTGCTGATTACGCTGGGACCGCAGGGAATGTGGATTCACGAGAAAGGGGGGAGGGACACCCATTTGAAAACCCGGGCCCGGGAGGTGTTTGATGTGAGCGGGGCCGGGGATACGGTGATCGCCACGGCCATGCTGGCGGTCAGTGCCGGTGCGGATTTTGTGGAGGCGGCGGAACTCGCAAATGTGGCGGCGGGAATTGTGGTGGGCAAACTGGGCACCGCCACGACTTCTCAAGAGGAAATTCTGGCGGAAATGGAACGGACCCGATGAAAACCGTGGCAATCCTTCCTGCGCGCTATGACAGTGTGCGTTTTCCCGGGAAAATGCTGGCGGATCTGGGCGGAGTTCCGGTGATCGTGCGCACGGTGCGCCGGGCATTGCAGGCGGAATCCCTGCACGGCGTGCTGGTGGCCACCGATGACAAGCGGATATTTGATGCGGTGGCGGCCGCCGGTCATGAGGTCTGCATGACGCGGAGGGATCATCCCAGCGGTACGGACCGGATTGCGGAGGCCGCCGGAAATCTGGATGCGGAGCTGTTGGTGAATGTGCAGGGGGACGAACCCTGGATGGATCCGGCGCTCATCGACCGGCTGGTGGCCCGTATGCATGCGGAGGATGCGCCGGACATTGGCACGGCCTGCACGCCGATTTTCGAGGCTGCGGATCTTCACAATCCCTCGGTGGTCAAAGTGGTGCGCGATGAGCGGGGCTGTGCTCTCTATTTCAGCCGCAGTCTGATTCCCTTTCCCCGCGATCAGGCCGCGGCGGAACTTCTGAACCAGGGGCTGTATTTCCGTCATTTGGGAATTTATGCCTACCGGAAAAGCTTTCTTGAACGCTGGCAGACGCTGCCTCCGCATCCGCTGGAGACCACGGAAAAGCTTGAACAGCTCCGGGGGCTGGCGCATGGAGCCCGCATCGCGGTGATTGACAGCGACCAGTCCGCCCCCGGAATCGATACGCCGGAGGATCTGGAACAGGCACGGCTTTATTTAACTTCTGACTCCAAGAAAACATTATGAATGTGAAAAACACCCGCTCGATTGATTTAGGTCCCTTTTCCGTGGGGGGCGACAGTGGACTGTTTCTGATTTGCGGTCCCTGTGTGATTGAAAGCCGGGACGTGCTGATGGAAATTGCCGAAGCGCTTAAGGACTGGTCGGAGCGTGAGGGGGTTCCCATGGTGTTCAAAGCGAGTTATGACAAGGCCAACCGCACCTCGCTCTCCTCCTTCCGGGGCCCGGGAATGCAGGAGGGGCTTGCCATGCTGCAGGAGGTGAAGAGTCAGTTCGATTTTCCCATTCTGACCGATATTCATCATCCCTCCGACGCCGCCCCGGTGTCGGAAGTTGCGGACATCCTGCAGATTCCGGCGTTCCTGTGTCGGCAGACCGACCTGGTCGCCGCGTGCGCGGCCAGCGGGCGAACGGTCAACATCAAGAAAGGGCAGTTTCTGGCTCCGTGGGACATGGAGCACGTGCTCGCCAAGGCGCGAGACGCCGGCGGGGAACGGGTGCTCCTCACCGAGCGCGGAACGACTTTCGGCTACGGCAATCTCGTGAACGATTTCCGAGGCCTGAACATCATGCGCTCATTCGGAGCCCCCGTGGTCTTCGACGCGACGCACTCCGTTCAGATGCCGGGCGGCGGAGGGTCGGTCTCGTCAGGGGATCGTTCGTTCATCGGACCGCTCGCCCGTGCCGCCGTTGCCGTCGGTGTCGACGGCCTGTTCATGGAGGTCCACGAAGACCCCGACAGCGCCTTGAGCGACGGACCCAATTCGTTACCGCTCGATCAACTCGAGAGTCTGTTGAGAACACTTGTGACGCTGGACGAGGCAAGGCGCAGCACCGAGGCGCCTGCCTGAGAGGCTGACAGGCCCAACAGGGCCGGGAGTGAGAAATGGCAGTTCAGGGAAGTAAGCGAAAGGTCGTGCGTCTCGAACCGAGTCCGACTCTACAGTCGGGCAAGCGTGTGCTTGCAATCGAGTCCGACGAGCTGCGGCGCCTTGAATCACGGCTCGACGAGAACTTCGAAAAAGCGGTCGAGACGATCCTCAAGTGTAAGGGCCGGGTGGTTGTCACCGGGATGGGCAAGTCGGGGCAGATCTGCCGCAAGATCGCCGCGACGCTGGCTTCAACAGGAACTTCGGCCTTTTTCCTGCACGCGGCCGAAGGTTCGCACGGCGACCTCGGGATGTTCGCCCGCGGCGACGTGTGTCTGGCAATTTCCAACAGCGGCACGACTCGCGAGCTGCTCTCGCTGATCCCCGCGGTCAAGCGTCAACGCATTCCGCTCATCGGGATGACCGGCGGACTCG
>JBMTJR010000315.1:0-2632 GCA_049438565.1 Kiritimatiellia bacterium | reverse complement strand
CTCGCAGGCTCGGGGCTTTGGCGTGACATCCTTCACACTCCGCTACGCTGCGTGCTGCGGTCAGAAGTGCCGTGTGGCGAAAGCTCGGCCCGAACCTGATTTCAGGTACGCTTCAAAGGCCCGCGCTTTTTCTTTCGACTGAAATGATATCACCGTCTCCAACCGCCACGGCCGGTATTTCGAGGTGTGAGACACATCCCCTTTGTTATGCTTGGCCAAGCGGGCTTCCACATCCGTGGTACACCCGGTGTAATGACGGCCAGGTACTTTTTCGCTGACCAGAATATATACGTGATATGACGTGGAGGATGGCATGCCAAGCCGTAGCGCGCAGGTTGCGAAGTCCGCCGCCGCCTCCTCGCAGGCTCGGGGCTTTGGCGTGACATCCTTCACACTCCGCTACGCTGCGTGCGAAGGATGGTGGGCGATACAGGACTCGAACCTGTGACCTCCTGCGTGTGAAGCAGGCGCTCTAACCAACTGAGCTAATCGCCCATCTGAGACCGGATTCCATGCGGATCCCGTAAGAAGGGAGCTGCAGGTTACCGTGGGATATGCAACATGCAGGGTCCTATAACCATCTGACTCTCCAAAAGCAAGTCTTTCGGCGGGTATCCCCCGGGAAAAGTGAAACAATTCCGAAAGCATGGTTTAAGATCTTGAACCAATTTCTAACCTGGCTATAAGGGGGAAGAATTGATTGTCCCCCCCCTTCACTTTCTTCTCCCAGACCCTTCTCCCAGACACAAGGACCCTTTTATGTGCGGCATTGTAGGCGTTGTCACCAAACCTCAGGAACGTGCGGCCCTGTCACTTTATGATGCCCTGCTGATGATTCAGCATCGCGGACAGGACGCCGCCGGGATTGCCACCTGCGACGGCACCCGTCTCTATCTGGAAAAAGACAACGGCCTGGTCCGGGACGTGTTTGATCAGTCCAAAATGGCCACGCTGCTCGGAAACATGGGCGTGGCCCATTGCCGCTACCCCACCGCCGGCTCCTCCAACTGCACCGAGGCACAGCCCTTTTACGTGAACTCTCCTTATGGACTGGTTTTAGCCCACAATGGAAACCTCACCAACACCAAACAGTTGACCGAGGAGCTGTTTACCAATGATCTTCGGCACCTGAACACCAACAGCGATTCGGAAGTGCTGCTCAACGTGTTTGCCCATGAGCTTGCGGTCCGCGGCCAGCTCCGTTTGAACGAGGAGGATGTCTTCGCCGCCATTTCGCAGGTGCATCAGCGCTGCCACGGCGCCTACGCGGCAGTGGGGATGGTGCTCGGGTACGGTGTGGTGGCTTTCCGCGACCCCATGGGCATCCGTCCGCTCATCCTCGGAAAACGTCAGGATCCCGGTGGGTTTGTAAGCTACATGGTTGCCAGCGAAAGTGTGGCTCTGACCGCGAATGGCTATCAGGTGATGCGGGATGTCGCTCCGGGGGAATGTGTGATACTCGATTTGGCCGGCAATCTCTATACCCGGCAGTGCGCGCAAAAAGCCAAATTGCATCCCTGTCTGTTTGAATACGTGTATCTGGCCCGTCCGGACAGCATTATCGATGGAGTCTCCGTCTACAAATCACGTTTGCGCATGGGAGAATTTCTGGCCGAGAAAATTCTCCGGGAATGGAAAGACATCCATCTGGATGTGGTGATCCCGGTTCCCGACACCAGCCGCACCTCCGCCCTCCCCATTGCCCATGCGCTCGATATCAAATACCGGGAAGGATTTATCAAAAACCGCTACATCGGCCGGACCTTTATTATGCCCGGACAAAAAGAGCGCCGCAGCAGCATCCGCAAAAAACTCAGCCCCATTCCGCTGGAGTTCAAAGACAAATCCGTACTGCTGGTGGATGACAGCATCGTGCGCGGCAACACCTCCCAGCAAATCGTGCAGATGGCCCGGGATGCCGGTGCCAAAAAAGTCTATTTTGCCTCCGCCGCGCCACCGGTGAGATATCCCAATGTCTACGGGATCGACATGCCGGCTTCCTATGAGCTGATCGCGCACGGACGCAACGAACAACAGGTGGCCAAAGAAATCGGTGCCGACGGGGTGATCTATCAGGATCTGAAAGATCTGGAGGAGGCCGTGCGGCAGGGAAATACCGACATCGGGGCCTGCGAAAGCTCCTGTTTCGATGGAAAATACGTCACCGGCAACGTGGATGCAAAATACCTGCGGGAAATCGAAATGGAACGCAACGACAGCGCAAAAAGTCAGTTCCAGCTCCCGCTGCCGATCGCGAAATAATCCGCAGTCCCCAAGCCGGGACCATGGCATTCGGTTCCTTCCGCAGACCGGAGGGCTTTACTGAAAAATCAGTCCGCCGAGCGCAAACAAAAGCATCAGCGTGCCGATCAGAGACTTGGCCAGGGTGCCCAGAATCTTCCCCCAGAAAGCCCCCTTCCCCACCTCCAGCGTTTTGTCCCGGGCGGAGCCCTTCCAGCTTTCCCCCAGCATGGCGCCCAGCAGGGATCCCACCCCGCCGATCAGAACAATCCCCAGAATTCCCCCCAGAACCGGCACCACCGCATTCCCCATCCCGAATCCGAAAATCGATCCCAGCATTCCCCCCGCGACGGAAAGCAGCATGGCTCTGCGGCTGCCCCCCGCCTTCCCG
>JBMTJR010000314.1:0-2638 GCA_049438565.1 Kiritimatiellia bacterium | reverse complement strand
ACAGTATGGGGGCCAAGTTGATTGTGCACGGACGTGACCGGACCGAGGCCCTTGCCCGTCTCCAGCGCGCGCTGGAGGAGTTTCTGGTGGATGGTCCGGCGACCACGATTCCGCTGGGTCTCGCCCTGCTTAAGGATGCCCATTTTATCGGCGGGAACTACAACACCCAGTACCTTGAAAAGTTCATGGAAACTTATACGCCGCCGGCCGACCGTCACGCGTCCTCCCATCGCTAACCCGTATCCCCCGTCCCTCTATGTCTGATCCCTCCCTGGTAATTGTGGGTTCCATTGGAATTGACCACATTGAGACTCCGAAAGTAAAAAAAGAAAATCTGTTGGGAGGTTCGGTCAGTTACGCCTGTGCCGCCGCCTCATTTTTCAGCTCCCCGGGAATGGTCGGAGTGGTGGGGGACGATTTTCCGGAAAAGTTTCTGGAGATCTACCGCGCATTTGATGTCGATCTACAGGGCCTGCAGCGTGCGCAGGGACAAACCTTCTCCTGGTCGGGTGTCTATGAGGAAAACATGGACAACCGGCAGACTCTGGAGACCGTCCTTGGCGTTTTTGAAACCTTTGAGCCCACGCTTCCCGAAACCTATAAAAAGGCTCCGTTTGTGTTTCTGGGGAATATGCATCCTGGGCTGCAGTTGCATGTGCTGAATCAGATTGATTCCCCCCGGTTTGTTCTGCTGGACACCATGGATTTGTGGATCAACATCACGCAGGATGAGTTGCTGGAGGCCATCGGCAAAGTGACCATGCTCACGCTGAATGAATCCGAGGCCCGCCTGCTTACCCAGTCCCGCAATCTTCTGGAGGGCGCCGAGCGTCTGCTGGAGATGGGGCCGCGTTTCGTCCTGATCAAAAAGGGTGAGCACGGCAGCATGTTGTTCAGCAAAAACGGGATGTATATTCAGCCGGCTTTTCCCTTGGCGGATGTGGTGGATCCCACCGGCGCGGGTGACACCTTTGCCGGTGCGCTTATGGGCTACCTGACCCGTGCGGATGCCTGTGACGAATCCGATATCCGCCGCGCCATGGTCTATGGAAGTGTGGTGGCTTCGTTCGGGGTCGAGGCCTTCAGTCTGGAGGCTTTAGAGGATTTGTCGGACTCGCAGATTGAAGAGCGGGTCAAAGGACTGCTGGGAATGATGAAAGTGGAGCTTCCCTCCCTGACGGCCAACGCCTCCTGAGCTTCAGCAGACTCTTTCCATTTCCACCCAGCTGCGCAGGGCATTGATCATCCAGATCTTTTCCGCGTTTTCCAAATCCTCTCTCCGGCAAATTCTTTCTGTCAGGATTCCTGCGTCAAGTTCCGCGCTCCGGGCCACTCCGGGCAACAGACCGGTATGAAGGGGGGGCGTATAGAGCTTGCCTCCCGCCTGCCAGACCAGATTTCCAATACTGAATTCCGTCAATTCTCCATTTTCATTGATCAGCAGGGTTTCCTGTACCTCAGGATGACGCGCTCTGGCTGCCTGATAGAGGGTTCTCCGGGATGTTTTGTGCCGGAGTTCCGGATGGCTGGAGGGAGTGGCCTGACTGTCGATACAGAAGCTCATCGGGGGCCGGGTTGGAGGAAGCTCCGAAGCTTCCAGAAGAATTTTCCCACTCTCGGAAAGGGTCATCCGAACTTTTCCGGGCTTCGGAAAACAAAGGGAAGAGATAATTTGATCCAGTTCGTCCGTATCCAGCTCGAAACCCAGTTCCGCAGCGGAGCGGAGCAGGCGTTGACGGTGATAGGGCCAGAGCACAATCCCTTTGCCGGGATCAAAACGCATGGTTTCAATCAGCTGAAAAGGTTCCGGAGAATAGGTGAGAACCTCTGCTTTCAGAAGGCTCTCCCGGTATTCCTCTGCGGGATCACTGTCCCACACAATTCCGCATCCACTGTGATACTGGAGTTCTCCGGTGGCAGGGCTTAAAACCGCCGTACGGATGGCCACATTAAATTCGGTGCAACCATCGCCGAAAAAGCCTCCGATACAGCCGGTGTACACTCCCCGGGGTTCAGATTCGAGCCGATGAATCCACTCCATGGTTTTCTGTTTGGGAGCGCCTGTGATGGATGCGCAGGGAAACAGGGCGCAGAGCCAGTCCACCCCCGAGCGGCTTCCGGTGGCCTGCACGGTGGAGGTCATCTGCACCAGACTAGGATAACTCTCCACCTCGAACAGCGGATCGGCTTTCACGGAACCGCAGTCGGCAATTTTCCCAAGATCATTGCGGATCATGTCCACAATCATGATATTCTCACTCCGGTTTTTTAAAGAGGACTGCAAAACAGTTTCCTGGCCGGCCGCCGCGGTTCCTTTCATGGGTCGGCAGATGATTTTTCCGTTCTGGAGTTTGAAAAAACGCTCCGGAGAGGCGCAGACCACAACTTGATCCTCCTCTTCGATGTAGGCCTGATGTTTGGAGGATTGGGCCTGACGAAGCCGTCGGAAAAGTCCCCAGGCCTCTCCGGAAAATTTTCCCCGAAGCGGATACGTGAAATTCACCTGATAGGTTTCTCCGTCTGCAATGGCGTCATGAATGCGGCGGACAGACTCGCAAAATTTTTCTAGGGATAGAGAGGGTTCAAGCTGTTCCACCCGGGCGGGAAGGGCTTCCCGGCGGGGAAGACCGTTTTTTTC
>JBMTJR010000313.1:0-2654 GCA_049438565.1 Kiritimatiellia bacterium | reverse complement strand
GGCAGAAGTCCGGGGAGCAGTTTCCAGAGCTGTTTCATTCGGATGGTCATATGGATTCCTCCTCGAAGTTCAGGATTTTGGCCCAGTCCTCCTCATTCTCCAGAAAGGCGGGATCCCCCATCTCCAGATTTTTCCAAAGAGAAAGTTCATCCGCCAGCTCCTCCAGTGAACTGAGAATCGGATCCTCGGCATCGAGGTCGGCCCGGGCCGGAATCATTTCGGTGGCGACAATTTCCGGGGCGGGCTGGAGGCTGGGACGGAGATGCTGGGCCAGGGCCAGACCCAGCACCAGCAGGGCGGCCAGTGCCAGCAGACGTTTCACGTGCGGACGTTCCCGGGAGGGGGCGGCCTGCAGAATACGTTCCCGGGAAAGATCGGGGAGCGGGGGCACACAGTGGGCAGAGCTGAAGCGCCCGGCTTCAAGCAGCACCTCATGGGACTCCGCCAGCGCCGCCAGCGCGGGAGCCCCCCGCAGCGCCTCCTCCAGACGCTGAATCTCGGCGTCGGAAAGCTCTCCGCTTTGGCGGAGCAGAATCAGATTTTCGAGTTCGCGGTTGTTCATGGTTTTCGGGTTTGGGTGCATAATTCCTGATAATCCTCGGCGAGCCATTCCCGGAGCGAACGCAGGGCGTACTGCATCCGGGCGAGCGAGGTGTTGATAGAGACGCTCTGGGTCTGGGCAATCATTTTAAAGGGAAGGTTTGCTTCGGTCCGCATCAGATACACCTCCCGCTGCTCCAGAGGAAGCCGGTTGACCGCATCGCGGATCCGCAGCGCCAGCTCCCGGTTATGGATTTCCTGATCAGGGCCCTGCGCGTTGTGGGGCAGAAACGACTCCAGCGTGCTCTGGGCCGGATCCCGGGAGGAGAGGGGCTGCTGAAGGCTGGTGTCGGGTTTCCGTCTGCGGCTGAGGTCGATGACCCGGTTGCGGGCGATGCGGAAGAGCCAGGCCAACAAACGGTCACTCCGGTAGCGGTGCAGTCCTTTGATGGCCCTGATCCACACATCCTGAAAAACGTCCTCGGCAACATGTGGATCGTGCACCAGACTGAAAATAAACGCATAGAGTGGGGAACGGGTCTGGTCCACAATTCTGCCGAGGGCGTCCACATCGCCGTCTCGGTATTGTTGTAGCAGATTTTCAAGGCAAATTTCCTCCATAAGGTGAATTCTTACATACTCCCTAAACGGAGTCACCACTCAATTATTGCATTTTTTATCCGGAAAATCATTTCCGACACCAGCCGGGCCGCCCCCCGGTACGCCTCCAGCTGCAGTTGCAGGAGTTCCCCCAGATCCTCGGAAAAGGGCTGTCCGTTGATCAGAAACAGACCGGCCACCAGCAGAAGCAGATTGCCGGTCAGGATGAAACTGTAGGCGCCCAGACGTCCGTAAGGCTGCACATCGCTCTGCGGGATGGAAAGAATGTACAGGGTGAAGCTGAGGTGAAAGGCCCAGGTGAAGCCCAGACCATACGGAAGTCCGTCCCGCCAGATCCGGGGATCCCACCACAGGGAGGCCAGAAGATGCAGCGCCAGAAGTCCGAGGCTGTAAAAGGGAATCAGATAAGGAGCCAGGGCGATCCAGAGGTTGCTGCGGGCCACCTCCACGCTGCCGCCGTCGCGTCCCACCCGCAGACGCCCTCCGCCGATGCCCGACATCCAGGCCGCCAGCAGATGGCTTAGTTCGTGGGCGAGAATGTAACTGCGGAGCGGTCGGGGAAAGACGAAAAAAAGCAGCAGCCACAGGGCGGCCCCGAGCGCAAACGCCTGAATCCAGTCAGAGGAGGCGGGAGACATCTGCACGGCGATCAGCTGTGCATAGGCCGCGCAGGCCAGCCCAAATGCAAAAGGAAGCAGCAACAGTCCAAGCAGTCCGGTGAAAATTTTTTGCATGGACGTGAAAGAGCCTCAGCGGAAAAAGGATTCCAGCGCACCCTGCAGCTCCGGATACTCAAATTCAAAACCCTGATTCACCAGCCCTGCGGGTACACAGCGGGTGCTGCCCAGCAGCAGGGCCTCCGCCATCTCGCCCAGTGCCAGCCGCAAAAGCGGCGCCGGAGCGGGAAGAAAAGCCGGACGGTGAAGCGCGGAGGCGAGGCTGCGGGTGAATTCCGCATTCCGGACCGGGTTGGGGGCGCAAAGATTGAAAGCACCCTGCAGGGCAGGGGACTGCAGGGCGGTCACAAATGCGCGGGCGGCATCCTCAAGATGAATCCAGCTCATCCACATCCGGCCGTTCCCCAGCGGACCTCCCAGTCCCCAGCGGAAAGGGGGAAGCATTTTTGCCAGCGCACCTCCCTGCGGGGAAAGCACAATTCCGATGCGCAGATGCACCACCCGGATACCCGCCTCGCGGGCCGGATCCGCCGCCGCCTCCCAGTCACGGACGACCTCGGCCAGAAATCCCTCTCCGGAAGCCGACGACTCCCGCAGCACCTCTTCACCGCGGTTGCCATAAAATCCGATCGCGCTGGCGCAGACCAGACATTCCGGTTTCTCCGTCAACCCCGCCAGCGCCTCGGCCAGGGCCCGGGTGCCGCAGACCCGGGAGTCGGATATTTTCTTTTTCTGAGCTTCCGACCAGCGGCGTGCCGCAATCGGTTCGCCGGCCAGATGAATCACCGCGCCGCAGCCTTTGAGCCGTTCCGGATC
>JBMTJR010000312.1:0-2695 GCA_049438565.1 Kiritimatiellia bacterium | reverse complement strand
CCTCGCTGAGAGAGAGGGCTTCAGCTTGCCCAACGGACAAGCCACCGCCTACCGGCCCCCGGGCTACCCTTTTATTCTCAGTCTTCTCTACCGGATTCATGCAGCCCCGCTGACCGGAAAGCTTACCAATGGGCTTTTGCTGAGTCTGACGGCATGGGGAATGTGCCGGATTGCCCGCAATTCACTTCCCGCACTCTTCCTTTTGGCCTACCCGGTGCTTCTTTACAGCGCGGGCCTGCTCTATCCCCAGACGCTGGCCGGTGCTTTGCTGTTGCTGATTCTTTTGCTGCTCCTCCGGGATCTGCCCAGCAGCCGGAATCTGATCCCGGCCGGATTTCTTCTCGGCTTCCTTATTCTTTGTGTTCCCTCCTTTCTGCTCACCGCCCCGGTGCTGGCCTGGATTCTGTTCCGTCAGGTCTCCGGTTCCTTTTTCCACCGCAGCGGAAAAGTGACCCTGCTTACCCTGTGCACGCTGCTGGTGGTGCTCCCCTGGACATGGCGGAATTATCGGAAGTTTGACGCCTTTATCATGGTTTCGGCCAACTCCGGACTGAATTTGTTTCTGGGGAACTCCCCGAATGCCGGACCGAATACCGGGGTGAATGTTGAACGGTCTGCGGAGCTGAAAGCTGTCGAAGGAATGAGTGAGATCGATGCCGATACCTATTACCGGGACCGGGCGCTGGAGTGGATTGGAAGTCATCCACGGGAGGCGGCCAGATTGTACGCCGCCAAAGCCCTCAACTATTTCAATTTCCGCAATGAACTCAACACCCGGTCCCAAAGCTCCCGCCTCAAAGATCTGGTCATGTTCTGCACCTGGTTCCCTTTGCTGGGGATCTTTGTCATTCGATTGTTTTATTTCAGAAAATATCCTCTGCGTGACTTGGAAAAAGCCATCTACCTGCTGGTCATCACCAACGTCTTCCTCAGCGCCGTCTTTTTCACCCGCATCCGTTTCCGGCTGCCTTTTGATCTGCTGATGATCCTTAGCAACGCCCTGTTCATCAGCCGACTCCCCGCTCTCAGCCGTTTTTTTTCCGATAAGCCTTTGACAAATGAGGAAATCCACCTATAAAACCAGCTCCCTTTGAGGGAAAACTCCACCTTTTACGGTGGGCCGATAGCTCAGTTGGTAGAGCAGAGGCCTTTTAAGCCTTTTGTCCTGGGTTCGAGTCCCAGTCGGCCCACCATTTTTTGTGCCTAAAAATCAACGACTTACAGAAGAAAAGAAACAAAACACCTGCTTTTATGGATTAACTATATATGGGTATTTGTCTTAAGTTGTGCAACTAAGTTTAAGGATGTTTTGCACAAAGTTTGCACAGAAAGACATACGAAAGCTAAACACGCCGCAAAGTGACCTGCGGCAGTGAAAGGGGTAAAAAAGCACGTTTGCGATAAACAACAGCGCTGAAATTGTTTTCTTGGCTGTTACGAATACCGAGTACCTGGCTGTAGTCAGGATGACTGGAACCGTTGGCGATTCGAGCAGACCGTAGTTAGCGGTCTCCATCATTGGACAGGGCATGAGCCTGATTGACCACAACGCGACGGACACGCTCACATCCAGGCCCTGCACCTGAACCTCCTCCCCGACCTGTCATTCGACATGGCGAGCCTGCCACGCTCCGCGTGGTCCAAAGGACACAATACCTGCAGTTAAATATTACTGCAGCGGCGCTCCGCCCGCATGCGGAAAGAAAGAGACCGGATGGGAGCCGGCCTGCATGAGGCCTTCGACCGCCTTGACCCGTTCCGGATGTTCATCCGACACATCACGGGTTTCCTGCGGATCTGACGCGAGGTTATAAAGTTCAACGGGGCCGCCCACGCCATAACGAACCCCCTTCCAGTCGCCCAGACGGACGCCCTGACGAAAGTTTTCCGCCTCTTTGCTTACCTGAATCTCCCAGTATAAGTGCTCGTGCTGAGCGGATTCACCGCCCTGCATCATCGGCAGGAGGGAGAGCCCGTCCGTGTCGGCCGGGGCATCTATACCGGCGGCATCCGCGAAGGTCGCCATGATGTCATAGAACGCTGCCGGTTGCTCACAAGTCATGCCTGGCTGAATACGCCCCGGCCAGGCCGCAATCATGGGCACACGAATGCCGCCCTCATACATGTCGCGCTTAATGCCCCGCAGACCGCCCGAGCTACGGAATTGATTCGGATCAAAGCCATTTTCCTCGGTCGGGCCGTTATCGCTGGTGAACAGGATCAGGGTGTTCTCCAACTCTCCCATCGCCTCAAGCTTGTCCAGCAGGCGCTGCACCTGCTCATCCAGCATCGTAATACGTGCAGCGTGGCGGCGCTGAATCTCGGGCCAGCTGTGCTCATGGTAGAGTGCGTTTTCGCGCAGATCAAACTCATGCGCGTGCGGGGTGCGGTAGGACATAAACAGGAAAAGCGGCCTGTCCGCATCGCGCTGTTCATCGAGAAAATCCAGCGCCAGCTCGGTGCGAAAGGCATCCAGGCAGTCGTACTGGGTGTAGTCATAAAAGATGCTGCCCTCGCGACCGTTGACCCAATGCTCCCGCACATCAAATTTTCCGCCCTCGGACTTTTCGCCCCACTGCTCCTGCACCGCATACTCAAAACCGCGCCCGGCCGCCCAAGTGTTCACATGCTGTGGCACATCGAGGTGCCACTTGCCGATAAAAGCCGTCTGATAACCGGCACCGCGCAGCATTTC
>JBMTJR010000311.1:0-2719 GCA_049438565.1 Kiritimatiellia bacterium | reverse complement strand
TCCAGAAATGGATGATTTTTTACGATGCCGTGTGCGTAAGTGGCTGCCAACTCAAAGATGGAAGGCCTTTCATAATGGAAATGTTGCCGGGGACGGTTCAGAGCGGATTCCAAAAGCTCTTTATCCCGAATGCCATCAAGTCCTCTAAAGCGGCTGAGCAGGAGGGTATGAAACATCAGAAGATCTTCTACGGTAAGCCAAACGGGCTCCCTCACTTTGCCAGTTCCCGCAGAGTGTTTTGATACCTTTCCATGAATTCGCGTGCGATTTTCATTTTTTCCTCAAAACCCGGATCTCCGCTGCTGAGGCGCAGAGAATCGTCGGGGGCTTCTGTGAGATACACGGTATCGCCTTCTTTGACCCGAAGAGACTGAAGAGCTCCTTTAGAGAGAAGGATCCCGTAGGAGTTTCCGATTTTCCGAACTTTGGTTTTGGTAATCATGTTATAACGATAGATATAACATGATGGAATGTCAAGAAGGGTCATGTGGGTTTTAGCGATAAAGGTGCTTTGGGCGGGGCAGGGGGCCTAAACGCCGACATCCACTCTCTGCGTGGATTTAAACCGGGCCGATCTGCTGATAGGCCTCGCGGACCACCTGCTCGGTGGTGCTCCAGTCGATGCATTCATCGGTGATGGACTGTCCGTAGGTGAGTTCCTCCAGGGGCCGGGGAAAGGACTGGGCACCGGCCACCAGATTGCTTTCCACCATGGCGCCGATCACATGCAGATTGCCCTGGGCGCGCTGGCGGACAATTTCCAGAAAAACGCCGGGCATTTTTTCATGTTTTTTGCCGCAGTTTGCATGGGAGGCGTCCACCATGACGCTGGGAGGCAACTGACTGGACTCCAGCAACCGGATCGCGTTCTGCACATCCCGCTCCTCAAAGTTCGGACCGCTGTTTCCGCCCCGCAGGATCAGATGGCAGGAAGGATTGCCTTTGGTGGTCACCGCGGCGGCCCGGCCCTGCTGATCCACACCCAGAAAAGTCTGTTTCCCATTGGCGGCTTTGATGGCATTAATGGCCGGGGTCAGATCCCCGTGAGTGTCGTTTTTGAATCCCAGGGGCATGGAGAGACCGGAGGCCATTTGACGGTGCGTCTGCGACTCGGAAGTACGGGCCCCGATGGCGGACCAGCTGACCAGATCGGCGATATACTGGGGAGTGATGGGATCCAGAAATTCGGTGGCGGTGGGAAGTCCGATATCGAGGATCTCGCGGAGAATTCCGCGGGCCATATGCAGTCCGGTGGGAATGTCATTGGTCCCGTCCAGATGCGGATCCATGATCAGCCCCTTCCAGCCCAGGCTGGTGCGGGGTTTTTCAAAATACACGCGCATGACAATCAGGATGCGGTCCTTGACCTCGTCGGACAGCATTTTCAATTTCCGGGCATACTCCCGGCAGGCCTCCGGATCGTGGATGGAACAGGGGCCGATAATCAGCAGAAAACGGTTGTCCTCTCCGAAGATGATATTCTGGATTTCATCCCGGCTGCCGCCCACGAAATCGGCCTGGGCATCTGTGCGCGGCACATCCGCACAAAGCTCCGCGGGGGAGAGGAGGGTCTCGGTCCGTACCACGTTCAGGTCGGACACTTGTCTGGAAAGTTTGTTCATTTCGGTCTCTGGGATAAAATTGGAGGGGTTCCTATAAGCAGAAGAGCCTGAAATTGCAACCTTGTAACCCGCCGGATTCAGGCATCTCGTTCTTGCATCTTCGACAATTTCGTGGTTGGGTCCAGCTCCATTTTTTAACGTAATCCTCTGATCATGAGCACATCCTCTCCCAAAATTATTTATACCTGGACCGACGAAGCCCCCATGCTCGCAACCTGTTCCCTGTTGCCGATTCTGCGCCGGTTCACCCGCGCCGCCGGCGTGGAGGTGGAACTGAAGGACATCTCACTGGCCGGACGGATTCTGGCCCACTTCCCCGGTCAGCTCCGGGAGGATCAACGGGTGGAGGATGCGCTGTCGGAGCTGGGGGATCTGGCGAAAACCCCCGAAGCCAATATCGTGAAGCTCCCGAACATCAGTGCCTCCATTCCTCAACTCAAGGCCGCCATTCTCGAACTGCAGTCCCAGGGCTACGCCGTGCCGGATTATCCGGATGTTCCTCAAACGGAGGCGGAGCGGGCGGTAAAAGATCAGTATGCCAAAGTGTTGGGATCGGCCGTGAATCCGGTTCTGCGGGAGGGGAATTCCGACCGGCGGGTCGCCCTGCCGGTGAAGGAATATGCCAAACAGCATCCCCATTCGATGGGCGTCTGGCGCAAAGATTCCAAAACTTCCGTTGCGCACATGTCGTCGGGAGATTTTTACGGTTCGGAACAGTCTTTTGTGATGCAGGCCGCCGGTTCGGTGCGGATTGAATTGGAAGGCGATTCGGGCATTACGGTGCTCAAACCCTCGATTCCGCTTGAAGCCGGAGAGGTGTTCGACGCGGCAGTGATGAGTAGGAAGGCGCTGCGGCGCTTTCTGGCCGATCAGATCGCGGAGGCGAAAAAGCAGGATGTGCTTCTCTCTTTGCACCTGAAAGCGACCATGATGAAAGTTTCGGATCCGATTCTCTTCGGTCATGCGGTATCCGTGTATTTTGACAAAGTGCTGGAAAAACATGCGGCCGCACTGGAGGAGATCGGCTTTAATCCCAACAACGGACTGGGTGATCTGGAAAAACGGATGACCGGTCTCTCTGCGGAGAAACAGTCGGA
>JBMTJR010000310.1:0-2725 GCA_049438565.1 Kiritimatiellia bacterium | reverse complement strand
GAGTCCCGGGCTTGATCCAGGGGAAGAAAGCTGACCTCGCATTTCTCCAACGCGAACGGGATGGCTGCATCCAGCAGGGTTTCCCAGATTTCCGCAGACTTTCCCGCGTCCCGCAGCGGGGAATTCAGGCGGCGGAGCATTACCCGGTGCGGCTCGATCCCCACGGCCAGACCCGCGCCGGACTCCAGATCCCGCTCCAGTTGCTGACGGAATTCCGATCCGGACTGCCATTCCGCCACCCCGCAGACCCAAAAGGTCGATTTTCCCGAGGCTTCCCGGCGACAGACGCGCAGGCTGTCCCCGTCCCTGACAAATCCGTAAGAAAGCTTTGCCGGTCTCCAGGAGGCGGGATCCCGCCAGTCTGCGTTTACCACTGACACCGCATCACCTCCACATTTCCAGCACTGCGTCGGAAAAGCACCCGGAGAGAGCGGACCGTCTCCTCTTTCTGAGCCAGAAGCCGGGCCTCCATCCAGTCGCTGCGCACTGAGAACACTTCCCGCAGGGCGGTCTGCACCGGCGGAGGCAGGGTATTGATCAGGGAATCCACCGAGCGGATGGGGCTTTGGTCACGGGTCTCCAGAATGGTCTGGGTCCAGCCCTGCAACGAAGGGGCCAGCACGGCGGCCAGGACTTCCGGACGGACGGTGTTCAGATTGAGGGGCAGCGGACGGCTGTCCGGATGCGGCAGCGCGGTGAGCAGATCGGTCCCGCCCACAAAATCCCCCGCTTCCGGCAGGATCAGACTCAAAAGATCGGTGTTTTCGAACCAGACTTCCTCTTCCTCCAGCTGAGCGTCCAGTCGACGGAACCACTCCGGGTCCGGTTCAAAACCCGCCTCCTGCATCAGCGACTCCAGAACCCCGCTCCAGCGGAAAGAAAGACCGGGAAGCCGGAGATGGTTCAGATTCAGACGGGTCTGGGCATCCTGAATCTGGATGCGGAGCTGCACGCCGTCCGAACTGACAAACTCCCGCGGTTCCATCCAGGGATCCTGCAGGGTGTCCACACTGAGATCATCGTCCTCCAACAGCATTTGACCGGCCTGCTGCATACCCAGAAGCAATGCGGTCCGGAGCTGTGCCTCGGTCTGCTGCTGCGCCAGAATCCGGCTGCGGCGGAGGAGCACCTGCTGCAGACTGCTCACCAGACTCAGACTCCCCACCATCACCAAAAGAACCACCAGATAGACCGACCCTTTGCGCCCTGTGATTCCAAGCCTCATGCCAGGCCCCATGCTGAGTCCGTACCCCGCTGCTTCCATAATCCACTTAATAATTGATCGGCACCCGAATACTGTGGGTACGTCCGAATTCGCGGATGATGTTCTGAGTCTGCTGCGCTGAAACCGATCCGTTTTTGGCGAAGAAAGCATATCTCCGCATCCCCTCGTCGCTGAGGGTGGTGAGGAAAATTTCTGCAGCTTCTATTTTGCCACCGGTGAATCCATTGGTTCCGTAAACATTGAGGGTATTTGAAAGCCGAACATAGTGATTTTCATCCACTCTGGTCAGCTCCGTATCTCCGGGTTTGCGCACCATCCAGTGCACGGTGAACCGGATCACATTGGGAGCCAAAAATCCGTTGATGTCGTTTAATTCAGGGCGAGTGGGTGCGTTGGTCCAATATCCCTGCGTACCCCCACCCTCCTCCGTTAACAGAGCATCATTTCCATAGTTCAAAGCATTGTTAAATGCCTCCTCCGTGGTGGTCATGGCTTTGTAGAGACCATAGATTTTGACCTGTTCACTTGGGGCAATACCGGGTGCAATCGGGTCCTGGTACCAGGAAAGATAACTGACCGCCACGATATCCCCCTGCTGACCGGCTTCCCGGTCCAGAGATGGAGAGAAAAAGGTAACCCAGGAGTTAATGAATTTGCTGACTTGATCTTCAAAGGGGCGGGAGGAGAGCCATTCCTGATTATACTGGGTCTGACGCACCACCATACTTTCCAGATCGGTCTTGAGGATATCGAGGGCCAGGCGGGCATCGCCGCTGGATTTCAGACGGTTGGTGCCTCCCTGCCAGGCATTCATGGTGCCGACGAGTACGGCGAAGAGCATGCCCAGTACGATCAGGGTAAGAAAAGAACTGACCAGCACCTCCACCAGGGTGAAGCCCTGCCGGGAGTTGAGGGAACGGGGGACAGGTTGTGGGAAATTTTTCATCGTCTCACCGCAAATGTAAAGGAGAAGACCGGAGGAATATAATCGTCTTTACTGGTGTCAGTCTGTACAACGAAAGATGTACTGGGAACATTATAAAAATCAGCGAGGATCACCAGGACTGCTTGGTCATAATCATCCACATTCGGTGTTTTCGAGGATGGATTGACTGGTGAAACCGACAATTTTACTTCAAACAGACGGCCTTCGCGAGCCTCATCCAGTGCATCGGATACTGTCTCGAACACCCCCGGCACCACCACATAATCCTCACCCAGTGTGTCTCCAGAATCCAGGTTCTGATGTGGGGTCAGGGTATTTGGATTCATCCGGTAATTGAAGGCATAAAGTGAGGCTCTACCGCTTGCAGTAACAAGATCATACGCATCCGCAAAAGGCAGCTCCGACATGTAACTGTCCACCGCCGAGCTGAGATTAATCGCTTCGTCTTTGATCAGAATCGAATCCGCCGTCTCAATGGACCGGGCGAGCAGCCCCAGAATGGTGGTGATGGCGATGGCGAAAACCATCATGGCGAGCAGGATTTCCGCAAGGGT
>JBMTJR010000309.1:0-2759 GCA_049438565.1 Kiritimatiellia bacterium | reverse complement strand
TTGTCCCGCACGGAATGATGGGGGAGAAGATGGAATTGCTGAAAAACCATTCCGATTTCCCGGGCCCGGATCTGACAGCGTGCGTCCTCCCCCCAGTTGCGGCTGTTTTTCCCCTGAAAGAGGATCTCCCCCTCATCGGGCTGATCCAGAAAAGCCATCAGGTGGAGCAGCGTGGTTTTTCCGCAGCCGGAGGGCCCGTAAAGCAGAATGCGCTCTCCGGGATACAGGGTCAGACTGATTCCCCGGAGCAGTTCCCGGGGGCCGGAGCGGCTGGGAAAACGGCGGTGCAGATTCTGCAGTTCCAGACAGGGGGAGTTCATGGTCTGCGCAACCGGTCCCCGGGGGAAAGACCTGACCGGATCACCACCATTCCCGGCGTGCGGGGGCCGGTTTCCACCGGAACGGTTTCGGATTTTCCCGCGGCGGAAATCCGGATGACGCGGGCGCCGTCGGCCTCATAAAACAGGTAGGCGGATGGAACCAGAAGAGCCTCCTCTATAACAAGGGTCAGAATTTCAATTTCCGCAGTGAGCCCGGGCCGGAGGTCGGGAGGGCTTTCACGGAGTTTGAGGATCACCGGATAGCGCCGGCTCTCCCCCTCCGGATGGGCCGCCACCCGGCTGACGGTGGCCTCCAAGGTCTGCTCCGGAAACGCGGGCAGCCGGATTCGGGCACTGAGTCCGGGAACCACGGAGGACAAGGCCTGTTCGGAGATGCGGGTTTTGACCTGCAGTTCCGTAAGATCGGAGATTTCGAGAAACACCTGATTGCGGAAGAGTCCGTCTCCGACCCGGGCGGGCCGGCGTTCGCCATCGATGGGAATCCGGGGCAGGCTCACGGTTCCCGCCACGGGGGCGCTGACCTGGGTTTTTTGCAGCCGTTCCTCTACCCGGGAGAGGGCGGTCCGGGCGGCCCGGCGCCGGGCTTCGGCTTTCTGCTCCAGGGCGGGATGAAGAATCGTGCGGGTGAGCTGGATCTGCTCTTCAAGGGCGAGAATATCGGCTTGCAGACCGGCAATTTTGATCCGGTGCCGTTCCAGTTCTCCGGCGGGGAGGAGGTTTTCTTGCACCAGCTCTGCGGTGTCCTCCTGCAGGGAGATTTCCTCCTGCAGTGAGGCGCGGAGGGCACGGAGATCGCTGTCGAGGCGTCTGAGTTCAAGCGGATGTTGGGCCTGGGTCAGCGAGCGGAGTTCCGCCTCGGC
The DNA here is from genome assembly GCA_049438565.1 of Kiritimatiellia bacterium. Taxonomy (GTDB): domain Bacteria; phylum Verrucomicrobiota; class Kiritimatiellia; order SS1-B-03-39; family UBA6053; genus UBA6053. Next base: position 1,558 of record JBMTJR010000309.1, on the reverse strand, counting down.
GATTTCGAGATCCCGGGCGAGATTGAGTTTTTTCTCCTCCAGTTCGGACGGATCAAAACGGGCCACCGTCTCCCCGGCCTGCACCGGGGTTCCGTCTTCTATCAGCCAGGTGAGTTTGGAGAGTCCGTCGAGTTCGGTGCGCAGGCTGAGGGCCTGCTCCGCCTCCAGCTGTCCGGCCAGAGGAACCCACTGCTCGAAGCATCCGCTGCGGACCCGGTACAGATCGGGAGCGGGGTCCGGATCGGAAAGCACCCACCACAGGCCCGCGCTGCCGAGGAGCAGCACCGGAAGAAACCAGAGGGCAGGGGCGGGAAGACGCATTCCGCTCAGCCGTCGGTACGAACCTGCAGCTGGGGAAAGGGTATGCTCCAGCCTTTCTGATGGCAGAGGTCGACCAGGGCCGCCTGCACCCACATGGGGACAAAGGGCCAGTCGGGTGCGGCTCCGCCTTTGCAGTCGACCACCACCGACACTTTGAGGCTGGAGTCCGAGGCTTCGGCCAGCTGCACCTGCAGATCCTGGAGGTTCTCTCCCAGTTTGGTTCCGAGGGCCTGTTTCAGGTGACCGTGCATGATGCTGGGAATTCCCGCAACCACTTCGGACAGATGCCGGTAATCGATGCCGAAGAGGGTTTCCCGGCGGAAACCGGTGCTGAGCACGGTGGGGGAAAGCTCCATGTACTGAAGGGTATTGTAGACCTTCTGACTGCCGCCGGGGGAGACGATCTGAACCGCGGAAGGCGTCTGGTAACTCACTTTGCCTAAGGTCCCGTCGGAGAGCAGCACCCAGTCGTGTTTCCGGGAGGGGAACCATTCCTCATCCTCTCCCGGGGGACGGGAGAGGAGTCCCACCAGCATGTGGGTGGGAAGGGTGAGCACGCCGCCGTTGAGCAGCGGGTTCAGCAGTTCGGTGCGGAAACTGATGGAGTTCACTTTCCAGGGCAGGCCCTCGTAGATCAGCCGTTCATCCTCGCGCACCGCGCCCATGTTCAGCATCATACGGAACAGTTCGACCATGCCGGGCAGAGCTTTCATCCCGGCCCAGCCGATGCCCATCAGGAAAAGCAGGGTGAGGCTGAGCAGGAACCAGTCTCCGGTCGCATTGAAAGTGGCGATCATGGCCCCGATGGCAAACAGCAGCGTGAGCAGGGTCCAGATCAGACTGGAAAGCCGGGAGGAGAAGGAGCGACCTTTCTTGCGGGAGGGTCGGAATTTGGACCAGCTGTTCTGCAATCCGCGCATGAGCAGAAAAACACCGACAAAAGCGAGTACACCCAGAAGCAGATTCAGTCCCCGGGTCCGCACAAATCCGGTGGCCATGCCTTTGGCCTGCTCGATGGGGGAGGCTTTTTCTTTTTCGCGGATGTTGATCTGGTATTCCACCGCGGTGATTTTGTTGTCCGCATCGCGGAGACGGTCGGACCAGATGCGCTGCAGATCCTCAAGCCGGCTGTCGAGTTCCGGATCTTTCTCCGCTTTCAGCAGCGGCGCGAGTCCGGCGAGCGCCTGTTCCGAGGTTTTTTTGCGGGTCTGATTCAATTCGAGCTGGTCCTGCAGTT
>JBMTJR010000308.1:0-2777 GCA_049438565.1 Kiritimatiellia bacterium | reverse complement strand
GCTGACTCGTCGGACCGCAATCCGATCACCCGGGTGGCGGAAAATTCCCGGCGGTCCCGGTAGTGCTGACGCTGATCCACAAAGCGTTCCGCAAGCGGTCCCTCCCCGCTGCGCAGCGCGTCATCATCCACTCTGATCTCATAGCAGGCTTCCACCGCACGGCGCAGTCGGGAGAGAAAGTCTCCGCTCTCCCCCAGATCCAGAACCTTGCATCCGGGTGCCGGCAACAGGGGCAAAGGATCCCAGGGTGCCGCGTCCAATCCGAAGAACTCCACAAACTGTTCCCGGATCTGCCGGGTTCCATTCACCTTGCCCTCCACCGAGTGACCCGCAATATGGGGCGTGGCAAGATCGGCAGCTCTGAGCAGGGCCGGAGGAATTTCCGGCTCCGGATCCCATACATCCAGAACCAGCCAGGAGAGTGCGCCCCGCTGCCGGGCCTCCCGGACCGCTTCTCCGTCCATCACCTCTCCCCGGCAGGCATTGATCAGAACCGCCCCCGGTTTGATTTTGCCGATCTCCTCCCGGCCCAGCAGATTCCGGGTGGGAAACGGTCCCTCCTCCACGAGGGGCACATGCAGCGTCAGCACATCCGATTCCCGCAAAAGGGTTTCCAGATCCACATAGGAATCCGCATCCCCGGTCGCCGCCGCTTTCGGAGGATCATTTTTTAAAATCCGGCACCCCAGCGCCTGCAGTTTGGTCTCCACCCGGCTTCCCACCTGACCACAACCGATAATTCCCACCGTTTTTCCGGAGAATTCGAATCCCGGGGCCTGCAGCAGGGCTGCCAGCACATATTCCGATACCGCATTGGCATTGCAGCCGGGGGCGGAGGCGAAATGTATCCCAAGTTCCCGCAGTGCGGCTTCATCCGCATGATCAGTGCCCGCCGTGCAGGTTCCGGCGAATTGAACCCCGGATCCCTCCAGCAATTCCCGGTTCAGGCGGGTTTTGGACCGGGCGATCAAGGCAGAGGCCCCGGCCGCCACGGCGGCATTGATGTGTTTTTCCGCCATCTCTTCCAGCTCCCCCAGAGAGGAGAATGCCTCCCGGCCAAGGCTCACACTAGTGGCACAAATTATTTTCATGCGTTGCAAAAATTCCAAAAGTTGTTCATAGTCCGATCTTATGGTTACCCTGAAATCCCTCAACGAGCAAATCCAAATTCAAATCGACGAAGGGGAGGATCTCCTGCTCGGCCGCCTGCAGAAATGCGATGTGATCCTGGAGGACGGGTCCATCTCCTCTCAGCATGCGAGACTGAAACTCCTGAATCATCAGCTGCGGGTGATTGATCTGGACAGCACCAATGGCACCCGGCTGAACTACAGTCTGCTCACCGAACCGGCCTATCTGCTGGATGGAGACACCCTGGAATTCGGGAATATGACTTTTGTCGTGGATGGGCCCGGACTGACAGTTCCTGCCGAACTCGATCTTTCCGCCCAGACGCTCACCTCCCTGGAACCTCTGGAGGCCTCCCAGAAACTTGAAGACACCATGATCAATATGGATCTGTCGCTCGAAGAACTGGATGCGGAGGACTCCGCTTCTCTCCCGGAACTCTTCCCCTCCGCCCCGGTGGAGGAACCCGACCACCATCTGCCCGTGCGCCTGGCTTTCGTCCTCGCACTCCTGCTCCTGCTAGTCAGTGGTACGATTCTTCTTCTGACTTTATGGAAGACTCCGCCACAAATCTGACCCGGCCCGGTCGCAGCGCCTTCACCCTGGTAGAGCTGCTGATTTCCCTGCTGCTGGTTTCCGTGGTGATGGGTCTGGCCTGGATCGTGCTGGACAGCACCCGCAAAGTCGCGGAGGAAATCAATCTGCCACCCGAATCCCCCCTCACCCAGGTCTGGACCCAGCTGGAGGAGGAATTTGACCGGCTGCTGCCCCAGCCCCGGGACACGGAAATCCCCGGTCTGAGGTTTTCCGCAGAAAGCGGACTGGAAATGGTCACCCTGATTCCGGGTCCCGAGGGCATCCCCCAGCAGACCGAACTGTCGTATTTCATTGCGGAAAACAGTCTGCAGAAAGTGCTGCGGAGATCCTACCCCCCCGCGGTGGTCACCAATGTGCTGATCCACAATGTAACCAAACTGCATATTCACGGACACCGGGGAGAACTGGAAATTGCGCGCTGGCCCAGCGAACCCGAAAGTCCGCTGCCGCCCCGGATTTCTGTGGAAATTGTAAGAGAGGACGGAGAAAGTTCCTCCCGGGAATTTTATCTTCCCGCATCCTTCCAGTTGAAAAAATCCACGGTTCCGGAAATTGATCCGTAAGCATCCCGGAAGCAACACGATGGGTTTGTATGACTGAGAAATCTCCTCTAATTGTGTGGTTCCGCAATGATCTGAGGCTGGAGGATCACCCCGCCCTCCACGCCGCAGCATCGGAGGGCGCCCCCATCCTCCCCGTTTATCTTCACTGTCCGGATGCGGAGGGAAACTGGCCCCGCGGGGCCGCCTCAAACTGGTGGCTGCATCACGCGCTGAAAGATCTGGCCCGGGCCCTCGAAAAAAAGGGCAGCCGACTCATCCTCCGCTCGGGAAAAGATCCGGGAGAGCTGCTGCGGAAACTCAAAGCGGAAAGCGGAGCAGAGAAAATCTACTGGAACCGCCGGTATGAGCCTGCGGCCATCCAGACCGATACCCGGCTCAAAAAAGAATTCTCCGCCGAAAGTTTCCGTGGAGACATGCTCTGGGAACCGCACAGCGTGAAAACCAATGCGGGCGATCCCTACAAAGTTTTCACCCCCTATTACAAAGCCC
>JBMTJR010000307.1:0-2780 GCA_049438565.1 Kiritimatiellia bacterium | reverse complement strand
GTGCGGAAGCTTGCTTCCGCCCCGGGGAGCGACGCTTGCTTCGCAGGGGGACATCACCCACCTCGAAGCTTCGCTTCTTCGCCCCTAAAGCGGAAGCAAGCTTCCGCACTCCAGGGCGCTGCGCGCATCCGCTATCCGTCATCCGCTATTCGCCATTAAAAAAATGACAGACTCTCCCGAAAAACCGGAAGCCCCCGCCGAACTCTCCGGCGGCGCGTACGATATCATCCGCCGCCGGCTCAGCACCCATGGCGCGCAGCTCCGTGAAAAGGTGTCCCGCCTGAATGCCGCCCGGCAGGAGGTTTTCGGAGGCGTGGAGGCAAAACTGATCGGCACTGAGCGGGTGCTCACCGACAACAATTGCGTGCCCCGCGACATGGTGGCTCTGGGCGACCGTTTTCTGTTCGGCTACAATGTGCAGCTGGGTCTGAAAACCGAAATGGAGCCGAAGGACGTGTTCGCGGTGTTCACGCCGGGGGAAAGCGGCCTGACCGAAATTCCCCTGCCCTCGGTGCTGGACGAAAGATTTGTGCGGGAATTCAAGGAGCTTTACACCTATTACCGCGGCACACGCTTTGCCAAATTTGCGGTGATCGGACCCCATCTGTACATGATCTTCCGGGTGGGCAAAGAGGTGGAGAACATCAAAGCCTTCAAATGGCTGATGAAAGACGACGGAACGCTGAGCTACCTCGACAACCGCAGCGATCACGAATACCGCTATCCTCCGCAGCATGAATTCGAGTGGGTGCCGGCCACCCGCGATATGCAGCGCAACGGTGCTTTCCCGCATATTTCCTTTGAAGACCGGGTGTTTGTGGAGACCACCGGCGGGGATTTGACCATCAAAATCGATGACAACACCGAAAGCGGCGAGGGTATTTATTCCGAGCCGGTGGAGGATCCGGATCAGACCCTCGACGACGCCTCTTTTGCCTTCGCGGCGGTGGGCAATCTGATTCTCATGCGCATCCTCCCCTACCGGGAAAAACAGCCCCGCTATTTTGTCTACAGCGAAAAGGTGCGCGAGGCCCGGCGCATGGATGCGATTGCCGGCGCCTGCGTATTGCTGCCCGAAGACCACGGTATCATTTTTTCCAACGGCTATTATCTGCAGACCGGCGAATTCAAAGCCTTCGACTCCGTCGGCAAAGACATGATGTTTGAGCGCCGGATCGCCTCCCCCAACGGAGAGGATTCGCTCTATGTCTTTTACAACCGGGACAGCGGAAGCTATGTGCTGCTCTCCTACAACCTGATCACCCAACGGGTGGAAACCCCGGTTGAATGCGGCGGATTCTGTCTGTTTGCGGATGGAAAACTGATGGTGTTCAAAGCCCAGGAGGAACCGACCAAATCACACGTGGTGCAGATTTGGCAGACCCCCTATGCGGCCTCGGTGCAGGGCAGCACCGATGCGGCGGACAGCATGCTGTTTAAAATCGGCAACCGCGATATTGTGCGCTGTATGGCGGGCTGCGGCACCCTCACCGGCCTGATCAACCGGGAAGATTCCTACGCCAATCTGTATGTGGACATCGTGCGGCAGTCCACCGATTTGCTGGACAGCTTTTTCTGGATCCGCGAACCGGAAGCCTTCCAGCTCGCGGAACCGCTGGAGGCGATCCGCGATGCGGCCTCCGCCGCGATTGCCGAATACGAAAAAGTGGTGCAGCTGCGTCAGGCTGCGGAAACGCAGCTCTCCGAAACCGACGCGGAAACCCATGATCTGCTCAACAAAATCCGCCTGCAGCGTCAGGACGATATTCAGGGCTTTGTGCAGGCTTTGGCCGCCCTGCGCGGTCTGCGTGGCAAAGTGATTTCTCTCAAAGAGGTCCGCTACATGGATCTGGCCGCGGTGGAAAATCTGGAGGAAACGGTCACAACCGCGACCGACCAGCAGGCCCGGCGCTGCGTGGACTTTCTGCTCGGTGACAAAGCCCTCGCCCCCTACGAAACGCGGATTCATCAACTGGAACCCCGCATCCCGGAACTCAAAACAGTGCGGAACGGGGAAGAAATGCGCGAAGAGGTGGAGGGCATTTCGGGGGAACTGGAGATGCTGGTCGAAATTGTCAGCAACCTGAACATCGACGATGCCACCCAGCGCACCCGTATCATTGACAGCATTTCGGTTCTGTTCAGTATTCTCAATCAGCTGCGCGCGGCGCTGCAGAACCGGGTCCGGCAGATGGCGGTGCAGGAGGGCGAAGCGGAATTCGCCTCCCAGATGAAGCTGCTGAATCAGGCGGTGATCAATTATCTGGATGTCTGTGACACGCCGGAGAAGTGCGAACAGTCGCTGAGCCGGGTGATGATTCAGCTGGAGGAGCTGGAGGGGAAATTTGCCGACTACGATGAGTATGTGCTGAAACTGGGAGAGAAACGGGAGGAGGTCTACAATGCCTTCGAAACCCGGCGGCTCTCACTGGTGGAAGCCCGGAACAAGCGGGCCGACACCCTGCAGCGAAGCGCGGAGAGAATCCTCGCCTCGGTCAAAAACCGGCTGGGCAGTTTCAAATCCGTGGAGGATATCCATGGATATTTCGCTTCGGACATGATGATCGAAAAGCTGCGCGGCAGGGGCGGCGCCATTCTCCTGCGCAGTCATCCCCACGATTCCGCCCAGGCGCGCTACTCCTTCGTCGCGGCGGAGCCCTACCTGACGTTTCGCTCCTTCGGATCGCGTTGCGAGATTCGTTCCGCTTCGGGAACACAACGGCAGTTCGGCAATCCTTGGGCGGTCCTCGACGGCCTGATGGCGCGTTACGAAATCCTCG
>JBMTJR010000306.1:0-2802 GCA_049438565.1 Kiritimatiellia bacterium | reverse complement strand
CCACCCCGATCAGCACCCCGTAGATCCACTTCCCGACATTCGTCGCGGCAGCGGAAACCGGGTCGGTGGCCATAAACACAATCCCGAACAGGAAGGAACCCATCACGAAATGATAGAGGAAAGGAATCTGGGTCCAGGTGGTGAACTGAACCATTTTTCCGGCCTCAAGCCCCTGGGTCGGCAGCAGATTCATCAACAGCGCCGCGCCCGCAAGGCCGGCACAGCCGCCGGCCATGATTCTCCAGGACCCGACTCCGGAAATTATCAGGATCGCCGCCCCGATCAGCACCGGGATCACAGCGGTTTCGCCGATGCTGCCCGGTTCCAGTCCGCCGAACATCGACCAAAAGCTGTGTCCGCGCTCCGCCAGCGCGGCTTTCACATCCAGGCCCTGGCCGCCGAAAGCGGCACCCAGTCCGAGCGGGGTTGCGCCGGTGGCTCCGTCTTTGGCCGCGGCCCAGACTTCACCGGTCATATCTTTGGCGTGCGCAAAAAACAGATAGGCCCGGGCGGTCAGCGCCGGATTGAGCACGTTGAATCCGGTTCCACCGAACACTTCTTTGCCCACCACGACTCCGAAACTGATTCCCACCGCGACCTGCCACAACGCAATCGTGGGCGGCAGGGTGAGCGGAAACAGCAGTCCGGTCACCAGAAATCCTTCATTGATCTCGTGTTTGCGCACCACCGCAAACAGGACTTCCCAGATTCCCCCGAAAATATAAGAGGTGAGCACAATCGGCATCACAATCCAGCTGCCGCGGATCAGCTTGGCAATCAGATTGGCCTCGATGCCGCTGTAGTGATAATACTGGGTGCCCGCATTGAAAATGCCCCAGAGCAGACAGGGAATCAGGGCCACCACCACCGTGAACATCACCCGTTTCAGATCCACGGCATCCCGCACGTGGGTCATGCCTTTGGTGGTGTCCGGCGGAGTCAGCGCGAAGGTGTCCTGCGCCTCAAACAGAGGATAAAACTTTTCGAATTTGCCGCCTTTCTCAAACAGAGGGCGGATCTCATCGTGCTTTTCTTGAATGGTTTGTTTCAAATCTTTCATTTAGAATCCTTCCTGTTCAATCAGGTCCAGCGTATCGGAAATGACTTTTCCGAAATCATTTTTGGAGGGACAGACAAAAGTGCAGAGCGCGAAATCCTCCGGATCCGTCTCCAGAATTCCCATCGCAATGGCGTCCTCGGTTTCGCCCGCAATACAGGCGCGGACCAGCGGGTCCACCATGATGTCCAGCGGAACGTAGGGATCATAAATTCCGGTCAGTACCATCGCACGGTGTCCGCCGCGGGTGTTGGTGCCGAAAGAAAACAGTTTGTTTTTGATCCAGTTGCTCGGCACCACTTTGTGGGCGCTGTACTGGGTTTTGGTGGGCGCGTACCAGCCGAGAAAATGGCGCTCGGTGTCTTCCGGAATCACCACAAATCCGGCGTCGTACAGATAAACCCCCATCTCTGACAGATCCACCGCCTCTCCGGCCAGCACATCTCCGCGGATCACCCGTTGCTCCCCGTCCGCCAGAATCGGCTTCAGGATTTCCGCCAGCGGCATTCCGGTATCCACCTCCACGTAACCGCGGCCCTCTTCTTTCAGACCTTCGCCGGCCAGCATCATCACCTGACGGTTCGGATACAGACCGCTGAGCAGAATCTCTCCGATCCGGATCAGATCGGAAACCCGCAGGGTCCAGACCACGTCGCCCGGCAAAATCGGATCCAGATAGTGGATGTGAGTGCTGGTATTGCCCGAGGGATGGGGACCGCTGAAATAGTTGATCTGCACATTCGCGGCCTGGGTCAGCGCATCGGATTTCTCCTTGGCGGCGGCAGCCAGATTCAGGTGCACCGGACCGTCCGTAAACAGGGTCAGCGCGTTGAGGGCAATCTGTACCGCATCCGCCTTGCCTGCCGCCAGAATGTGGGCATCCGGACGGAAAGGCGCGCTGGCCATGCCATTCACAAAAATCGATTTGGGGCGGAGCGCCGGATCCGCGATGTGGTTAAAAGGACGCTGACGGATCAGCCCCAACAGACCGGAGTCGAGCAGTACCGCCATCACATTTTCGGCTTTGGCTTTCAGAATGCCGTCGACCGTGAAACTCTGGAAAGATTCCGCCGCATCCGATCCATCCGGCTCAATTACAATCTCTTTTAAGGAGCGGCGCTCTCCCAGATTCACCGCTTTCACGGTTCCGGACACCGGGGAACAGACAAAAAATTCCGGTACATCCTTGCGGCGGGCCAGTTTGCCACCCCGGGTCACCCTGGCTCCTTCCTCTACCAGACACTTGAACTTCACTTTTTTGAATTCAGAGGGGTAAACCGACACAGTACCCGCGTGGGACACCGAACGGATATCTGTACCCGGGGCACCCAGCATGGGAAGATTCAGTCCTTTGGAAATGGTAAAATCGGCGCTCATCAGCCCGTCCTATGAAAATTGTTAACCTTTTAACGAATTAAATCCGCTGCACAATAATGGTCAATTGCGCTTTGTCAAACACTTCCGAGAGTCGGAAACACCTATTTCCAAGCTTTCCGGACATCGGAAGGGGCAATAGCTACACAAGCCTGGAATCGGAGCTCATAAAGGAACGCCCGTTTCAATAGCGACACAGCTGATGGGACGGAGGTCCCAGGACTTTTTTCTAAAATCAGGTCGAGTTTTTGCTCAGACGCATACCTGAAAGTACCAGATAAAGAAAGGATCACAAGTCAGCTCCGCCAACCACGGCGTCGTGATTCGAAGACGGGAGACATCAGCCGGACGTGCCGCATCCCTGCGGCGGA
>JBMTJR010000305.1:0-2826 GCA_049438565.1 Kiritimatiellia bacterium | reverse complement strand
GTTCTGCCAACGAAATACCCTCTGATTTCAGAAAGTTGTCGAATATAGTGATCGTAACCGATCATAATGGTCTCGGGTTTTAAACAGTCTCCGTGAATGTGCCATAGTTAAGCGCCATCCAGTAAATATCGCCTGAATAGATTGAATTTCCTCTCCAACGGACCTGGATCCGGCATCCCTTCCGAATCTTCAATCCAAGCCTTCTGCAGTCCGTGATCATAGTTTGTCGTGAGGATGCACCGGTAACCCAATCCCAACACCGCTTTATGGGCACTCCGGTCTTTCATCTCCCGGGACATCATTTTGAATTGATGGGCAATTTGCGTTCGATACAGCGAATCATTGTCATGACCATGATTCAATCTGTCCGCAAGGTACTGCTGGTATTGAATAGGGAACGGGTCCTGGTTCTCCACGGTAAATATGCCGGATTGACCCTGATCCAGTCTGCGAAGTAAATCACCCCACCCATCGCCTTCACCTACCTGGTTTACTCCATTGCCAAGAAAAAGAATACGGTTCACCTTTTTCACACCCGCCCCTCCTCTTTAATCACCCCAAACAGATCCGGGCTATCTGCGGTTAAGCGGAGGAGCTGGTTGCGGATGGAGTGGGTGGGCGCGTTGACGGTTTGGATGAAACTTTTGATGTCGATGGATTCGTCGGAGAGCAGGGAGAGAGTTTGGTCGGCAAACAGCAATTTCTTGGCTTTGGCCTCTTCCGGGAAGTAGGATTCCAGCACACAGGCATCGATGAGGTCTTCCAGGAATGCGGCTTCGATTCATAAGTCCTGCATTTTGGCCTTCTGTACCATGGGGACCAGGATTTCGAAAAGTTGCTCTTCGGAGTCTGAGGGTTTCTTGAGGGTGAGGTTCCCACAGAGATAATCCTTCACACTCCCACGTTTACGGTTATCGCGGAGAGCGGCGGAACCAAATACCAGAGTCGAGGTCACCCGGCTTGCGGGGGCACGGTTACGGGTTTCGATGGTTTGACGAAAGTCGGTCATGAATTCTTTTTTACGTTCTACGGTGCTTCCGGTTCCCGGACCAGCACATCCGTGGGGATGCCGAGTCCATCATGCAGAGAACGGATCATGGAAAGGCAGAGGGGTCGGTCGGGAGGAGGAATCGGATGATGTTTCTCTTCGTAGTTTTCAATCAGCAGGGTCCACAACTCGAGTTCCTCCTCGGCAGGAGAACCAGGCCCGGCGTCCATAAGAGTTTCTACAAGGCCCAGCGCAGCCTGGTACTCCTCTTCTGTATGGATGATTTTAGGTTTCATGACGATGGTTCCTAAATATTGGTGGCGTCCACACTGTCATATTCGGCATGTGATCGTGAAATAAGCCGAAACAAAGGAGAGTCTCGATCCTGCTTTTATTTTCTCAGAAAGAAAATCCGACACAGAACCCCGTTTATGGTTATCGCGGATACCGGAATCTGATTTCGGGGAGGGAACGTCTTGCATCTTTATAATTGGGAATAAAATCATTCAATCATATGTGAGAACATGACGGAGGATTGAAAATCCGACAAGAGAAAAAGGGTAAACCGGAGGAAGAAAGCCCCTCTACGTCTGTTCGGCCTCTGCGGCCAGCGCGAGCACCACCTCGATCAGACCGGGATCGGTGCCGACTGCGGAGGTCATCACCAGCTGGCGGCCTCCGCGCTCGGCCTTCCCCTCCACCAGACCGAGATCCTCCGGAATGGTTTCGGTCACATGCCATCCATCGCCGATAAACAGGGGCACGATAAAAATCCGGTCGGCATTGCAGAACTCCCAGGCTTCGGTCACGAATGGGGATTCATCGATAAATGCGGTCCGGATCTCCTCTCCGGGATGGCCCTGCCGGATTCGTTCACTCTGGAGATAGACATTGATTCCGGAAGCCGGATTTTTGGGGGTGCCGTGCCCCAGCACCACCAGGGCATCCCCGCTTTTCCATCCGGCGGAGACCGCGTGCTGCAGGATCAGCTCCGCGAAAAGGGGGTGAGAACCCACAGCCCGGGAAATCCTCACCTGCCGGGAGGAGAACGTTTCATTTTTATTCAGACAGCCGGGGATGACCATCCGGGTGTAATAGCCGTCGGAGATGAAAAACGGAACCACCGTGACCTTCCGGCTCTGCAGGGGTTCGAGGACTTTGCAAATGCGCTGATCCTCTTTTAAAAAGGCGCAGTGGACCTCCCGGTAGAGATTTCTTTTTTTAATCTCTGACACCAACGCGTCAAGCGGGTTCCGGGTATTGGGGTTTTTCGAACTCCCGTGCCCCACCAGCACCAGCGCTTCAGACATGGTGATCCACCCGGCTGTCCAGCATATTGAGCGATTCTCCGGGCGGGTCATCGATCACTGTATCCTCCGCCACCGGGAGCATTTCAGGGTAGTCCAGGGTGAAATGCAGGCCGCGGCTCTCTTTGCGCCGCCGGGCACAGCGGATCACCAGTTCCGCGATCGTGGCCAGATTCCGGAGTTCCAGCACATCCGGAGTCACCAGATAATCCAGATAATATTCCCGGATTTCATTCCGAAGGTTTTTAATCCGGCGGCGTGCCCGTTCGCGAGCGGCTTCGAATCAGCCCCGCGTGCCCGCTCATCCTGCCCTACCACGTCAAGCTCGATCTCGCCCGGGAAGAAGCCCGGGGGGCTCAGAAGATCGGCACGACCGGACGTGGCATAGGCCCTGCCTACGAGGACAAAGCGGCGCGAAGGGGCGTACGTCTGGGCGATCTTTTCTACTGGCAGGAGTTCGCGGCGAAGCTGTCCGAGGTCATGGAGTATCACAACTTCAGGCTGGAGCGGTACTACGGCTCGGAGACCGTG
>JBMTJR010000304.1:0-2827 GCA_049438565.1 Kiritimatiellia bacterium | reverse complement strand
GCTACACCCTCGAAGGGGAATGGTAAGCGGTCGCGGGCACAGCAGCTTGCTGAAAGGGGGGGCGGAAGCAAGCTTCCTTCGAAAAAGCGGCAGCAAGCGGCCGCACTCCGCAACAATTAGAGCCGATCACTGTGCTTCAGCTGTAGCCGAAAAGGCTCTAGAGCTATGTAAAAAACTGTAGCCACGAAGGGGCACAAAAATTTCAACCCCTATAGCCCCTTAATGAAACGAATACGAAAATGGGCTTCATATTTTATGACCTCATTCAAGTGAACGGCTTCATAAAATTCACCCCGTCCTTTTGGATACGGAGTGTTTCAGAGCGGGGCTTAAGGGGTTGAAATTTTCGTGCCCTTTCGCGGTAAACCAAAAAATATATGGCTACGCTATTTTTGAAAATGCTCTAGAAAGGCAGCTCGGATTCCCCCTGCATCAGCGAAAAAGTTCCCGCGATACTGTGCATCTGGGGTAAAACCGCCTGAATCAGGGGCAGCGTGCATTTCAGATGATCCAGCACCAGACGCAGCCGCTCATTTTCATCGTGTGATTTGAGCAGCTTCACCCGGCTCCGGAAACTCATTCCACTGCAGGCCGCGACTTTGAAGGAAATGCCGCCCGCCTGCTGATAAAAAGAGTCGGCCGGCTCATCTCCGGTCACGGTCACCAGCAGCTGACGGTGAAGCGCGTACACCTCATTGGCCAGATCATCATCCCAGTCCTCTGTTTCATCCCGCACTTCATGGAATTTTGCGGATTTATACAGGTGATACTGGGCCACATCCATCACTTCCACCCGGCGGGCTCCCTGAATCAGAATATCCAGGCGTCCATCCTCGTGTTCGTGAATGATTTTCACGATCCGGGCGGCGGTGGCAAAGGCGGCAGAACGCTCGTTTTCCTGATACTGAAGTACAAAATCCCCCATCGGATTGGGATCCAGCTGGCAATGGGTCATCATCTCACGGTATCGCGGCTCGAAAATATGCAGTCCGGCCACTTCGCCGGGCAGCACCATCATCGGCAGAGGAAAAAGCGGCAGGATTTCCAAAGAATTTTCACTCATGCCTCAGCATACACCTGGTTTGGAAAATTGCAGAAAAATTATTTTCCGCCCAGCGCCCGCTGGACATCCTGACCGGAGGGCGCCTGATACAGGGCCAGATCAAACCAGGGCACCGCGGCAAACAAATGGTCGAAAATATCCGCCTGCACCGCCTCGTACTTGACCCAGCGGATGTCATTCACAAAGACGTAAATCTCCAGCGGCACCCCTTTTTCGGTCGGGGCCAGCTGACGGACCAGAAAGGTCAGCCCCTCCTGATGAATAAAGGGATGCGCATGCAAATAGGCCTCCACATAGGCCCGGAAAGTGCCGAGATTGGTCAGCCGGCGGCCATTCAGCGGACAGCGTTCATCCACCGCATTTGCCTCATTCCACTCCACCACCTGCCGCCTGCGTTCGGCCAGATAAGGACGCAGCGAGGCCACCGTATCCAGCTTCTCCAGAAAATCCTCCCCGCAGAATTTGACCGACTGCAAATCGATCATCAGGGAGCGTTTGATCCGCCGACCCCCGGACTCCTGCATCCCCCGCCAGTTTTTAAAGGAATCCTGAATCAGCGCATGGGTGGGGATCGTGCTGATCGTTTTGTCCCAGTTTTGCACTTTGACCGTATGCAGGGTGATATCGATCACATCCCCGTCCGCGCCGAAACGGGGCATTTCAATCCAGTCCCCGATGCGGACCATGTCGTTGGCGGTGATTTGAATTCCGGCCACCAGTCCGGTGATTGAATCCTTGAACACCAGCATGAGAACCGCACTGAGCGCCCCCAGTCCGGTGAGAAATCCGATCGGAGAGCGGTTCAGCAGCGCCGCGAGCACAAAAATCGCCGTGGCGAACCACAGCAGAAGCTGCAGGGTCTGCACATACCCGGTGATCGGACGGTTGGCACTGAAAGAAAAGCCCCGGTAAATGTCCTGACCCGCGTTGAGCAGGGCATGCACCGACCAGGCGATGCCAAACAGCATGTAGGCCATGGCCATGCGCTGCAGCCAGTCACTGAAACCCGCAGACGGAAACAGCAGGGCTCCGTAGTAGAGAAGAATGCCGGGCACCAGATGCGATAGCCGGGTGAACACCCTTCTCTTCATGAGCTGATCATCCCAGCGGATCGGACTTTTTTCCACCGCCTTGTGCACCAGGCGCAGGATCACCAGCTTGGTGACCAGGTTTGCCAGCACGCAGGTGAGCAGCAAAAGCAGGCCCAGGATCACATCCTGAAGCGGACCCTGAAGTTCCGGGGACAGATTCAGCGGAGCCAAAAGCTCCTGCAGGGCTTCCGAAACAGCCATCAGTTCCGGGGCCGGTGAGACTGAATTTCCTCCTGGGTTTTGACCGCATCCCCTTTGACCCCGCGGTCAGCCCGCCCGCCAAAGTACTGCAGCAGTCCGACCACCAGCAGGCCCAGCACCACCAGGATAAAAAATGCTTCAACTGCAATCATCGTTCCTTCCAGGTTCAGGAGATGTTTATCGCTTCAAACTGACAGAGCGCGGCAGTTTTCACCGCCTCCCCCTCCAGTTCCGGAGGCACGGTGTCGTGCACCGGCTCCGCAATCCAGTTCGAGCCCAGTTTAAACAGAGCCGGACAGGCCTCCGTGCAATCCTCACATCCTGTGCATAAATCGGGGTCGATGGATATTTTCATGAATCCAGTCTACGCTCCCTGTAATTTTGTGGCAAGCGGGAAATGAACGGTTGGGTAATTAGTGGCAATTCCCGGAAAATGGTTTGAAATCCGTCCCGCCTTCATAATCAACGGAGG
>JBMTJR010000303.1:0-2845 GCA_049438565.1 Kiritimatiellia bacterium | reverse complement strand
TTCCGGAGTCCGGCGATCTCGGTTTCCAGATCCTCCTGAATCTCCGGTTCCCATCGACGCATCAGCGTGCGCCCGGCTTCCCGGCGCAGAGGGGAGAGCGCGGCCCCCAGCGCACTCAGGACGCCCGGATGACAGGGCACCATCACCCGGGGCATGTTCAGCGCCTCCGCCAGGGCAAACACATGCAGTCCCCCCGCCCCGCCGAAGCCCATCAACGTGAAATCCGCCGGATCATAGCCCCGCTGCACCGAGATGACCCGGATGGCATTTTCCATGTGCACATTCACCAGACGCAAGACCCCCTCTGCCGCCGCCTCCGCACTGCGTCCACCCATTTCTTTCCCCAGCGCTTCCATGACCCTCCGCGAAGCCTCCGCATCCAGAGTCATACGCCCCTGAAGAAAATTTTCCGCCCGCAGATTTCCTTTCACCACGTGCGCATCGGTGACCGTCGCAGGTCCCCCGCGGCCATAGGCGGCAGGTCCCGGCACTGCTCCGGCCGATTCAGGCCCCACCTGCAGCGCGCCGCCACTGTCTATCCGCGCCACCGATCCGCCTCCTGCGCCCACGGTATGCACATCCACCATGGGCACCCCCACCGGGAAACCCTCCAGTTTCAGTTCACTTGACAGACAGATCTGCCCGTCCAGCAAAGAGACGTCTGTGGACGTTCCGCCCATATCAAAAGTGATCAGTCGCAGATCCGGAAGCAGATCCGAGGCGGCGGCCAGTGCCATCGCTCCTTTCAGACCGGCAGCCGGACCCGACAGCAGCGTGTTCACGGCCAACTCACCGGCCCGGGAAGGGGTCAGGGTTCCCCCGTTGGACTGCATGATGTGAAGATTTTCCAGTTTCTGCGGACGGGCCCGGGTCTGCAGTCGCTCCAGATACGCAGCCATTGCCGGCTGCACAAACGCATTGATCACGGTGGTGGAGCTGCGTTCATACTCCCGGAATTCCGGCAGGATCTCATGCGAAAGCGAAACCCGGAACCCTGCCTCACGGAGAAAAGCCCCCAACATCCGCTCATGCTCCGGACGCAGGAAACTGAACAGAAACACCACCGCCACGGACTCCGCCTTCACCCTCTGCAACTCCCGCAGCAACGCGGGAAAACAGGCGGGATCCAGAGGCTGGAGAATTTCCCCTTCGGCGCTCACCCGTTCTTCCACCTCAAAGCGGCGCTCCCGGGGGATCAAAGGCGGATTGCGCCGGGGAAACAGGGCATATAGCTCCGGACGGTTTTGCCGGCCAATCTCCAGTACATCCCGGAAGCCGGCGGTGGTGACCAGAGCCGCCCGCGCTCCTTTGCGTTCCAGCAACGCATTCGTGGCCACGGTGGTACTGTGAATCAGCTGGGCGGTCCGGCCGGCCGAAACGATCAACGCCCCCTCCAGCACCGCCTCTTCAAAAGCTGCGGGAGTGGAGGGAAGCTTCCAGGCCTCCAGACGCCCCTCCACCAGACCCGCCACATCCGTGAAGGTTCCCCCCGTGTCCACGCCAATTCTGAATCCGCTGTGAGAATCTTCGGAAATCGCCATGCCTTCCCCTAATCCGCCCCCCGGCCAATTCAAGCGTATATCGGTTCTTCAACCGAAAATCGCCCGCAAAGCGGTTCCGCCCGGAAGATTCCAAGGAAATCTTTTCGGTTTTTCCGTTTGACGTAGGGAGAATTTTGGCTATGAAATCGGACTCCCCAATTTTAGACACTCAGTAAGGAACCTCAATTATGGCACGTAAAGCCTGGATGGAAAAAGAAAAACGCAAACAGAAGACCGTGGCGAAATACGCGGAACTTCGCAAAGAACTGAAAGAGAAAGGCGATTACATCGCGCTTTCACAGCTGCCCCGTGATGCCAGCCCGACCCGTCTGGTCAACCGCTGTCAGATCACCGGACGCCGCCGCGCCTACATCCGCCGTTTCAAACTTTCCCGGATCACATTCCGCGAACTCGCTTCCCGCGGAGAACTCCCCGGCGTGACCAAAGCCAGCTGGTAATCCAGGCTCGCCTCGAAATTGCCCCGCATCTGCGGGGCTTTTTTTTTTGGGTCGTCGTCAAATCGCGGGATGAAAACAGAGAGATCAAGGGAGCGTCATGAAGAGCGGGAACATGACGTTGCGATCAAAGGTAGCTGAAGAAAACAACCTCGGATGCGCCTTCAGATCAAAGGCGGTCTTTCCTGTGCTTGAATCAAATCAAACCATACACCCATTCGCATGAGTCCGCGCCGTCCGTCCACGGTTGGAAAAAAAATTATCAACCACGGACCGAACGGACTCCACGGACCCGGCATGAGGGGATTATTTTCCACAGACGCCAAATTGGGATACTGATTTTCTCATCAATCTTTTAGAGGCAAACGCTTTTCCGGAATGCGATTTCAGGTAGTTTTCGAACTCCAGCGCATCCTTTTTTTCCGGAAATGCACAATACCACTTTAGTCCCCAGGGAACAAATTTTGAAGTATGTGCGCTACGACCCTGATTGTGACAGGCAATACGCTGCCTAAGATCTTCAGTGAATCCGACGTAGGTCTGCTCAGGAGAGGATATGCTTTGCAGGATGTACACATAAAACATATGTATATGTTAAATTTGGCTGCGTATTTCCGCAAGATCAAATACAACCAAAGTGAAAACATCCTAAATAGTCCTCAGGTTTGATTCCACAGTTAGCCTGCAGGGTATTGTTTGGAACTGGGGCTGCGGCCCGGCGTCGCTTTCGTTCCTCAAGCTATGCCGGGCACAGCCCGCAGGGTGGAAGATCGTATTGTTTGGAACTGGGCTGCGGCCCGTGCTTCGCTCTTCGAGCTACGCAGGGCACCATGCTTCGCCCTGCGGTCT
>JBMTJR010000302.1:0-2872 GCA_049438565.1 Kiritimatiellia bacterium | reverse complement strand
TTTTTGTATAACCCCTTGTAGTAAGCACTTGTTATGAAACTCCGTGCAACCCTGGTGGATCACGCCATCCGAAATTATTTGCGTCGTTTTTTTGATGTCATGCAGTTTATTCCCACCACAAACCAGCTTTGGGCGGAGTCGGTCGAGCTGGCCTGGCAATTGGACCGGAAAGGTCTGGTATTGCCTTCCGCGGATGTGCTCATCGGAGCGCATGCGTTGAAATTCGGAGCCGCAGTGCTGAGTTCCGACAAACATTTTGAACAGGTTCCCGGCCTGCGGATTTACAAACCTTCTCTCGTTCTGCCTTGGTCTGCTTAAATTCGGGTGTGCCCCTCCGGAATGTTTCAGGAAGTGCTATTTCCTTTATTTTTGGGGGAATGCCTATAGAGGAGCCCCATCATGAAAGTTTCCAAATACAACATCTGGACCATTGGCTGTCAAATGAACGAGGCCGATTCGCGTCATCTGGGCAGCCAGCTCGAGGCCTTGGGCTATGCCATGACCGAGAAGCCGGAGGAGGCGGATCTGGTGGTGCTGAACACCTGCGTGGTGCGTCAGCAGGCCGAGGACCGGGCGGTGGGACGGCTCCGCTTTGTTTCGCAGCTGAAGCAGAAGAATCCTGACCTCAAGGTGGGATTGATGGGCTGCATGGTGGGAATGCGGGAGGCGCCGCGGCTGAAGAAGCAGTTTCCGTTTGTGGATGTGTTTATGCCGCCTTCCGATCCGGGTCCTTTGATGGATTTTCTTCGCGAAAACCGGAATCACAGCGAGGAAGAGGAGGCGCGCTTCGAGGAAATCCGTTCGAAAAATCTTCAGAATGCGATTCAGGATGAGGAATATATCCTGCCCGCCCTGCAGCGCACCAATACCGTGCAGGCCAATGTGCCGATCGTTCTGGGCTGTTCCCATGCCTGTACCTTCTGTGTGATTCCCTACCGTCGCGGACCCGAACGCAGTCGGCCCCCGGCGGATATTCTCAACGAAATTGAAAAGCTGGTGGCACAGGGGGTGCGGGAAGTGATGCTACTGGGTCAGATTGTGGACCGCTACGGCACCGATTTTGAGGAGGCCTATGGCCTGGCGGAGCTGTTGAAGGATGTGGCGGCCATTCCCGGCCTGCTGCGTATCCGGTATCTGACCGGACATCCCAATTACATGACCGACCGGATTATCGAAGTCACCCGCGATGAACCCAAGGTGATGCCTCACTTTGAACTTCCCGTGCAGGCGGGAAACAACAAGGTGCTTGAAGACATGAAACGGGGATATACCCGGGAGGATTTCCGGGCCCTGATCGAACGGGTCCGCCGTATTTGTCCCGACAACACCATCAACACCGATGTGATCGTGGGCTTTCCGGGAGAGACCGAGGCGGAGTTCGAGGACACCTATGCGCTGCTGAAAGAACTGGAACTGGACAAGGTGCATCTGGCCAAATATTCCGAGCGCCCCAAAACCATTGCCGCCCGGAAAATGGCGGATGATGTGAGCGATGAGGAAAAAGAGCGCCGCCGTCTGCGGATTGATGAGCTGGTGGATGAGATTCTCACCCGCAAAAACCAGCGCTGGCAGGACCAGGAAGTGGAAGTGCTGGTCGAATCCCGCCACAAAGGAAAATGGCGCGGACGCACCCCGCACAACCGTCTGGTCTTTTTCGCCGCAGAGGAGAATATGCGGGGGGCTTTGGTGGATGTGAAAATCTCTTTCACCAGTCCTTACAGTATGCAGGGAGAGCTGGTGCGGGTGAAAGTGCCGGCGATTCCCCAGACGCCGGATCTGAGCGCCATCCCCATGTTTCACCGTCCGCTCAAAGAATCCCTCCACATTGCCTGAGCGTGCGGGAATGAAGATTTGGTCTGGAAAGGATCCGGCAGATGTTGCCGAAGCGGCGCAGGCCCTGCGGGCGGGTCAGCTGGTGGGCATGCCCACGGAAACCGTGTACGGCCTTGCCGGCAATGCGCTGAATCCGGAGGCGGTGGCCGCGATTTTTGACGCCAAACAGCGTCCCACCTTTGATCCGCTCATTGTGCATACGGCCAGCCGGGATGCGGCGTTTGAACTGGCGGGGGAGGTGCCCGGCATTGCCCGCCATCTGGCGGAGGTTTTCTGGCCGGGACCTCTGACCCTGGTGCTGCCCCGGCGCGCCGGACTCCCGGATCTGCTTTCCGCCGGACTGGAGACCGTGGCCCTGCGTGTGCCCTCCCATCCGGTCGCTCTCCAGCTTCTCCGCGAGTGCGGCCTGCCGCTGGCGGCCCCGAGTGCAAACCGCTTCGGGCGGATCAGTCCCACGCTGGCCGCGCATGTGGTGGAGGAATTGTCGGACCGCCCGGAGGTGGCGGGGGTGCTGAATGCCGGACCCTGCGGGATGGGAGTGGAGTCGACAGTTGTGGGGTTTCCCGGAGGCAACCGGGTGGTGGTCTACCGCCTCGGTGCCACGCCACTGGAGGAACTGAACGATCATGTGGACCATCTGGAGTGGGTGCGGGTGGCGGATGCGGTGGATGATCCTGCGCTGGTCCGGCGCGGAGAGCAGTCGCCCGGCATGCTGGCCCGCCATTATGCGCCCCGTACCCCGCTGCGGCTGCTGGAAGAGACAGATCCGGCTCCAGAGGCGGATGCGGCCACGGGCTGGCTGAGCCTTCAGGCCCGCCCCGGCCTCGAGGGTCCACAGGAGATTCTCAGTGAAAAAGGAGATTTGGCCGAGGCGGCCACCCGCCTGTTTTCCAGTCTGCGAAAACTGGACGCCATGCAGCTCCGGCAGATTGTGGCCTGGAAAGTACCCGATCACGGACTGGGTGCGGCCATCAACGACCGCCTGACCCGCGCGGCGAAGTAGGGTGGCTTCGCCACGTCATTGGTCACTATGTGGCTT
>JBMTJR010000301.1:0-2879 GCA_049438565.1 Kiritimatiellia bacterium | reverse complement strand
TCCCAAAAATCATCCTGTCCCAAAAATCATCCTGTCCCAAAAATCATCCTGTCCCAAAAATCATCCTGTCCCAAAAATCATCCTGTCCCGGCGTCTCCCCATCTCGTTTTTGACTTGTGAACCCTGCCATGCAGGTTTAAGGGAAAGTATGATTCTGCTCACAAATCCCTCCTCCACCCCGCAAGTGGATCTGGTCCCTGCCATTCAGGCTCTCAAACAGGAGCTGAATGCGGTCATTCTTGCACACTATTATCAGGTCGACGAGGTGCAGGACGTGGCCGATTTTATTGGCGACAGTCTCGACCTCTCCCGCAAAGCCGCCGACACCGAGGCCGAGGTGATCGTATTCTGCGGCGTGCATTTCATGGCCGAGACCGCCAAAGTGCTTTCCCCCCACAAGCAGGTGCTGCTTCCCGATCTGCAGGCCGGCTGTTCACTGGCCGAAAGTGCCCCGGCGGATGAATTCGCCGAATTCATCGCCCGGCACCCAGATCATCTTGTGGTCAATTATGTGAACACTTCCGCCGCAGTCAAAGCCCTGACCGATTATTGCGTCACCTCCTCCAATGCCGTGCAGGTGATTCAAAGTCTGCCCGCGGACCGGAAAATCATTTTCGGCCCCGACAAATATCTTGGGGACTGGGTGCAGCGGGAAACCGGCCGCGACCTGCTGCTCTGGGAGGGTTCCTGCGAGGTGCACGAAATCTTCAGCGAACAGGCCCTGCTCGAACTCAAACAGGAACATCCCGAAGCCAAAGTCCTGGTCCACCCCGAGTGCCCCGGACCCGTCCGCGATCTCGGCGATGTGGTCGGCAGCACCAAGCGGCTGCTGGAGGCGGTGGCCCAGGGTGACCCGCAGGGAACGTATATCGTGGTTACCGAACCGGGTATCATCCACAAAATGAAAGAAGCTGCACCCAAAGCCACTTTTCTCATGGCCCCGGCAGAAGTCAGCGGGGGAGAACAGGGCTCCTGCACCAGCTGCAACACCTGCCCGCACATGAAACGCAACACGCTGGAAAAACTTTATCTCTGTATGAAAAACCGAAGTCCGGAAATTGTTCTGGACGAGGAGATCCTCCGCAAAGCCCGCCTGCCCATTGAAAGAATGCTGGCGATTGGTTAGAAAGAGGTCAGACCTCCGAACTCCCAACTCCGAACTCCGCACTCTTCTCCCCATGATCTACGCCGACTACAACGCCACCACGCCCTGCAACCGGGCCATTGCGGAGAGGATGCTGGAAATCCAGTGCGACGATTTTGCGAATCCCAGCAACCGCGCCTCTCTCTCAGGACGCCGGGCCCGAGGACTTATCGACACCGCCCGCGAACAGCTGGCCCGGGCCGTGGGTGCATTTCCGGATGAACTGTTCTTCACCAGCGGATCCACCGAAGCCGCCAACACCATCATTTACGGGGTGATGCAGCGTCTGATGGCGGAGCGGCCCCGTATTATCAGTTCCGCCATTGAGCATCCGGCAGTGTGTATGCCGGCGGAATTCTGCGCCCAGTCCGGAGCCGACTGGCAGGAAATACGGGTGGACACGCAGGGACGTCTGGACCTGAACCATCTGCAGGAGGCATTGCAGCAGCCGACTGCACTGGTCTGCGTAATGGCCGCCAACAACGAGACCGGCGTGCTGCAGAATCTGCCCGAAGTGGTCCGTCTTGCCCATCAGGCCGGCGCCCTGGTGTTCAGTGACATGACCCAGATGCTGGGCAAAGTTCCCTTTAATGTGCACACCGACGGCGTGGATTTCGCATGTTTCTCGGCGCATAAATGTTACGGTCCGAAAGGCGTGGGTGCCTTCTATAAACGGCGGGGACTCGTCCTATCTCCGCTGATCCGGGGGGGCGGTCAGGAGGAAGGACTGCGCAGCGGCACCGAAAATGTGGCCGGAATTGCCGGATTTGGCATGGCCGCCGACCTCGCGGCCCGGGAAGTGAATCAGCGCAAAGCCCATCTGCAGCGGCTCACCCGGTTGCTGGAAACCCAACTGTCCTCCCGACTGCCCGGGCTGGTGATTCAGAGTGCGGAGGCCGAACGCTTGCCCGGCACCAGCATGGTGAGTCTGCCCGGGCTGCCGGGAAAATGGCTGGCCCAGCTCCCCGGCATCGTGGCCAGTTCCGGATCCGCCTGCGCTTCGCTGCAGGGAAAACCCAGTCATGTGCTGCGCGAAATGGGCGTGGATCCCGAAACCGCCCTGCGCAGCATCCGGATTTCGCTGGGAACCCCCTCGACCGAGGCGGATGTCCGGGAAATCGCCGGTCAAATGATCTCCGGTGCTGAAAAACTCCTTTCCCGCCGGACCTGAAAAAGCCGGATTTTGCCGAAAAAAAATTGGCTATTCCGCGAAAGTGCCTGTAGGTTCGGAACTATGAAATCACTCATTTCCCTGTCCGCCCTCTCTCCGCTCAGTCTTCTGGCCCATCCCGGGCATCCGGGAGCCGAAACCCATGGAGACCTCACCCATGTGCTTATCGGTTTGCTGGTGGCAGTGCCTGCGGCATTGCTGCTCGCCGGTCTGAAACTGCGTGCCGCCAAACGGGCGGAGGTCCGGGTCAGCAGGCAGGAGCCGCCCCGTGGTTAAGACCGCCTCCACCATGCTTCCGCTGGGCACCCCCGCCCCCGCATTCAGCCTGCCCGACACCGTCAGCGGGGAACAAATCTCCCTGTCCGATTTTGACGGCTCCCCGCTGGCCGTCATGTTCATCTGCGCCCACTGCCCCTTCGTAATTCATGTACAGGATCAGCTGGCCCAACTTGGCAAAGACTATGGAGGAACTACGATAAAGTTCGTGGCAATTTGCGCCAACTCTCTGGAATCCCATCCTGCGGACGCTCCGGCAAAACTGGCTGAACAGGCCCGGGCCTGCGG
>JBMTJR010000300.1:0-2887 GCA_049438565.1 Kiritimatiellia bacterium | reverse complement strand
GCCTCCGGATCGTCCCCGTTCACATGGAAAATCGGACATTCCGTGACTTTGCCCACATCCGTGCAATAAAGCGAGGAACGGGCGTCCCGGGGATGGCTGGTGGTGAAGCCCACCTGATTGTTGATGACCACATGGATGGTGCCCCCCACTCCGTATCCGCGGGTCTGCGACATCTGGGCCGACTCGTACACCACCCCCTGCCCCGCGATCGCCGCATCGCCATGCACCATCAGCGGCAGCACTTTCTGCAGCGATTCATCCCCGGCCCGCTCCATGCGGGCCCGCGCCGAACCGCAGATCACCGGATTGATGATCTCCAGATGGGAGGGATTGAAGGCCAGGGCCAGATGCACCAGTCCGCCGGGGGTCTGGACGTCGGAGCTGAACCCCTGATGGTATTTCACATCTCCGGTCATGCTGTCATCCATCCCCGCCACATGCTCTCCGAACTCCTGAAACAGAATACTGGGGGCTTTGCCCATCACATTGGTGAGCAGATTGAGACGGCCGCGGTGCGCCATTCCGATCACCACTTCATCCACCCCGAGGGAGCCGGCCCGCTGAATCACTTCATGCACCAGAGGGATAAAACTTTCGCCGCCCTCCAGAGAAAACCGTTTTTTTCCGGAAAATTTGACATGCAGATAATGTTCCAGTCCACCGGCGGAGACCAGAGAGGACAAAAGAGTTCTTTGCTCCTGCTCATCCAGCGGTTCCCGGGCCCGGGTGCTTTCCGCCCGGTGCATCAGCCAGTTTTTCTGTTCGGAGTCGGAAATGAACATGTATTCAATTCCCACCGATCCGGTGTAGGTCTCCTGAAGCAGAGACAGAATATCCCGGAGTTTCAGAAAATCGGGTGCCACCAGATTTCCGGTGTTGAACACAATGTCCATGTCCACTTCGGTCAATCCGAAAGTGGCGGGATCCAGGTCACTGACACTGGGGCTTTGACGCAGATGAATCGGATCGGTGTCCGCCTTTACATGTCCCAAAATCCGGTAGGCCTGAATCAGACGGAGCACCGCGGCCTGTTTAGCCATCCAGGATTCATCCGTGGAGGGCGCGGCGGCGGAGACGGCTTTGTCCGCCCGGGGCGAGGAGGACCAGCGGGCCCGCTGGGTGAGTTCCGCCTCCACCCGTTTCAGATTGGCGACCGAAGCGGGTGTCTCTCCCCGCTCCTGCTCCCGGAACGTCTGCTGCCAGTCGTCACTGACCGAGGACGGATCATTGCGGTACTCCTCATAGAGCGCCTCAATGTACGCAAGACCGTTCGCATCCACCGATGCCAAACCATTTAATTCATTCATCTACATCGCCTGTTGAAATCTTAATCACTTCTCCGGCTTTCTACATGGTTTACGGGTTCTATCAATCTTTTTTACCGGATGTCAGACGAAGTTCCTATTCTGAAACCCCGCAGACCTTCCGCGCCGCCCTCCTCAGGCCGCACTGTAGCCGCGGGAGAGATCCTGCACGCGCTGCGCCTGATGACGCCGTACCTGCTCCAGCGTGAGCTTGGGTATGAAAAATTCCGGATCGGCATCCGTGGAGCCTTTGCAGTGCTGGATAATGATTTCGTAGAGAAATTTAAACGCATCCCGGGGCTGTTTCATCTGGTCCAGCGCATCGACGAGATCCTGAACCGAGACTTTTTCCTCAAACAGATCTTTCAACGCGGTCGGTTTTTCCCCCTCCGCAGATTCGCAGACCGCCTCCACCCGGTGATTGCAGATGTCAAACAGGTTTACCCCGGTCCACTCCAGCCGCTCGATCAGATTTCCTTTATCCAGACGGGCGCCCATAAAAAAGTCCGCGTCCTCGCGGCGCAGTTCGTAGCCCAGCTCGATGGGAAGCAGCATTTTGATTCCCAGTCCGTCCTGCTGCAGAATTTTGTGCGTAAACAGCGGCCAGATCAGGTGCCGCATTTTTTTGGCGTCGCCGTTCACCAGACTGGGCTCGTCCACCCGGTCCACCAGCACGGTCATGCTGACAAAGCCGAGTCCGCGGATAAAGCGCTGCAGACGGCCCAGCAATTCGTAACGGCAGTCCCGGTCGCCCGGCGTGGGCAGAGGCAGGGAATCCAGTTCGGAGGATTTCAGGGTGCAGAGCTGATGAAACAGCAAGGAGCCGGGGTGATCCACCACCTTGATCTCCTCATCGATGCGTTTCCGTTTTTTCAGGTTCCGGAAAAAAGGTCCCAGACCGGTCCAGGCACTCAGAAAAGACAGCAGACCTCCCAGCGCCACCGCAATGAAGGCATAGAGACCCAGAAGTCCTCCGGTGGTGATGTCCAGCAGCCCCAGCAGCGTCAGGAGCAGTCCGCCCCCCAGCACGTACATCGCGTGAATCGGCGTGAAAAACTGGTTCACTTTGAGGATCGCAGACAGTTTTTTCCAGCGTTCGGTGCGGGTGCTGAGGTTGGGCTGATCATAGAGCAGAGTCAAATAGGCCAGGTCGAGACGGTGCTGGCGGGGAAGTTTGCGCAGGGTTTTGGCCAGTTCCCTTGACACTTTGGAGGTGGAGGAACGGCTGGCCGCATCCACAATCTCCGTGACCACCATGGAAATAATCTTGTCGATGTGATCATCCAGACGGATTTTTTTGAAATTGGAGGGATCATTCGCCGCAGCCTCGGATCCCACCGTCCGGTCCACCATATGGTTCCATTCGTCGTAACGCACAATCCAGGTCTTGCTGTCCGGATGCGATTCATTGTATTCGCCCAGCCGTTTCTCCATCAGCAGACGGAGGGCGGTTTTTCCGCTTCCTTTCTCCCCGAACACCACCGAGGTGCTGGGACGGTCCGGACGTCCGAAAATTTTCTCAAATTCCGGATGGGCGACTCCTTCGGTCATAATTTTCTGATAAATTTCATCGTCACGGGCCT
>JBMTJR010000299.1:0-2901 GCA_049438565.1 Kiritimatiellia bacterium | reverse complement strand
ATCGGGACTTCCAGCATCCGTATGGCCCTGGCGGATATTGACGAGACCGGGAATATTCAATCTCTGGAAAAACTGACCCAATCAGTGCGGCTGGGACAGGATGTGTTCACAAAAGGACGCATCCGCCGCTCCACAATTGAAGCCTGCGTGAGAACCCTGGAAAGCTATCAGCAAGTGATGCGCGAATATCAGGTGGACAAGGAAAATGTACGTGCGGTGGCCAGTTCGGCGGTGCAGGAGGCGAGTAACCGGGAAACCCTGCTGGACCGGGTTGCCATGGCAACCGGAATTGAGATTGAAGTGGTGGACGATGCGGAGGCCACCCGTCTGACCTATCTGAGTGTGCTCCCCTTCATTCGGGACAAGCGGCGCACCACCACCGATCATACGCTGGTGATGGAAGTCGGGGGCGGGCGCACGGAAATTCTGGAGCTGAAAAATCAGAGTATCGTGGAAACCCGGGTGATGCGTCTGGGATCGCTGCGCATGCGCAACCAGCTCGAACAGCAGCGTACTCCCCAGGATCAGATACGGGAGGTGCTCGAACAGGAGGTGTCCAACTCCCTGCATCAATTACGTGATGATTTCAAGAAGGGGAACCCTTCGCTGATTTTGCTCGGAGGAGAAGCACGTTTTGTCGCCACCCAGTACAATCCGGACTGGAAACGGGACAATCTGCAGACCGTTCCCCTGAAAAAATGGCAGAAACTGACAGATGAAATTCTGCAAATGAGCACCGAACAGTGTGTGGAGCAGTTTCATCTTACGTTTGCCGAAGCGGAATCGCTGGGCCCCGCGCTGTTTGCCTATGCCCGCTTTGCCGAGGATCTGGGCTGTCACACCCTGAAAATAGGTGCTTTCAGTATGCGGGACGGACTTCTGCAGGAAATGGCCCAGGAACAGGGATGGACCGAAATTTATCAGGAGCAGATGCTCGATTCTGCGATGCAACTGGGAAGGAAATTTTCGATTGATGAGGGACACGGTCGGGAAGTCGCAGGCCTTGCACTGCAACTCTTTGATGAGTTGTCGGATGAACACCATCTCAGCTCCCGCTACCGGGTGCTGCTGCAGATTGCCGCTCTGCTGCATGAGATCGGCACCTTTATCGCCTCCACCAGCCATCATAAACACTCGATGTACATTCTGGCCAACAGCAATATTTTCGGACTGGGCCGACGGGACAACCGCATTGTGGCAAACGTGGCCCGCTATCACCGCCGCTCCCCCCCGAAATCCAGCCATCCCTATTATCAGAGTCTGCCCCGGAGGGACCGGATTGTGGTGCTTCAGCTTTCCGCGATTCTGCGCATTGCCGACGCACTGGCCCGTTCCCGCGGACGCCGAATCCACAATATTCTCTGTGAACGGAGAGAAGAGACTCTGTTTGTCCGCGTCCCCGGCGTGGACAATTTACACTTGGAAAACAGTGCCCTTCAGGTGAAAGGAAAAATGTTCGAACAGGTGTTCGGCATGAACGTCATTTTAGTAAAAGGATAACCCGCGATGAGCCGACCCCAATTTATCAATCGAGAAAGCAGTTGGCTGGATTTCAACGCCCGGGTGCTGGAAGAGGCGCGCGACCCCGGAAATCCCCTGCTGGAACGTCTGAAATTCATTGCCATTACCAGCAACAATCTTGATGAGTTTTTCATGGTCCGTATGGGCTCTCTGCATTTTCTGCAGTCCCCCACCCGCACCCAGCGGGATCCCAGCGGTCTCACCCCGGTAGAGCAGTTGCGGGGAGCCACTGAGAAAGCCCGGAAGCTGGTCGCGGATCAGAATGCCTGTTTCCGGGAGGAGATCGAACCCGCCATGCTTGGGGCAGGGATTGTCCGTATCACCCCGGAAACCGCCAATGCCGAACAGCGCCGGCAACTTCAAACCCTGTTTGAAGAGGAACTCGCACCCATCCTCACCCCGGCGGCGGTGCAGGACAGCGGTCCAGCCCCCTTCTACCCTAATTTAACCCTGCAATTGCTGATTCGCCTGAAAGATTCCGGTTCCGACGCCACCCGGAAACCGCGGCTGGCTATTCTCCCGCTGATGGGGGATATCGACCGGTTTATTTCCCTGCGGGTGGAGAACGGATATGGATATATCCCGGTGGAGGATGTTCTCTGCATGAATGTGCAGCATTTCTTCCCCTCGGATGAAGTCCTCGAAGTGGTCCCTTTCCGGATCACCCGCAACGCGGATATGGCGGTCTCAGAGGATGGCGCTCTGGATCTGGTCACCCAGATGGATGCGGTACTCAGCGAGCGCAAAGTGAGTGACTGCGTACGCATTGAACTGCTGGAAAGCGCGACCCGGGTGGCGGAACGTCAGCTGCGGAAAATCTTTTCGGTCACGGAACAGGAAATTTACCGGGTATCCGGACCGCTCAACTTTTCCGATTATTTCAGCATTGCCGCCCTGCCGGGTTACGACCATCTCCGTCAGGCTGAATGGCCCCCCTGCCCCGATCCGAAACTGGATCTGAGCAAATCGCTGTTTGATCAGATTGCCGCACGGCCCTGCCTGTTTCATCATCCCTACGACTCTTTTGAACCGGTGGTGAAGCTTATCGAGCAGGCGGCAGAGGACCCCCAGGTCATCGCTATCAAACAGATTCTCTACCGCACCAGCAAAAACTCCCCCATCGTGGCCGCGCTGATGCGGGCGGCGGAACGTGGAAAAACCGTCACCGTGATTGTGGAGCTGAAAGCCCGTTTCGATGAGGCACGGAACATTGAATGGGCCCGGGCCATGGAACAGGCCGGGGTCCAGGTAATTTACGGAGTCAAAGGATTTAAAACCCACGCAAAACTCTTGATCATCGTCCGGAGAGAACCCGGAGGAATCCGGAGGTATCTGCATCTGGGCACCGGAAATTATAACGAGGGAACGGCCAAGCTGTAT